>WQTL01000503.1 GCA_009786275.1 Bacillota bacterium
CGGCTGCGCGCGGCACATCGGCCGCTGCGCCATCGACGACTGGGTCAACGAGGCCTACGCCAAAATGGCCGAAGCCGACGCCATCGTGCTGGGCTCACCCACCTACTTCGCGGACCTCACCCCGGAAATGAAGGCGGTCATCGACCGCGCGGGATTTATCTCCCGGCGGGACGGCATGCGCTTCAGCCGGAAAATCGGCGCGGCGGTGTCCGCCGTGCGGCGCGCGGGGGCCATACACGTGCTGGACAGCATGCAGCACTGGTTCCTCATGAACGACATGGTCGTGCCCGGCAGCACCTACTGGAACCTGAGCTTCGGGCTCCAGCCGGGCGAGTGCGAAAACGACGAGGAGGGCGTGCAGACCCTGCGCCGCCTGGGCGAGAATATCGCCTGGCTGCTGGAAAAGCTGAACTAGCCTATGAAAAAGCCGCCGCCCGCCCCGGCAGGCGCGTTCGCGCTGTACGGGCAGGGGGAACCGGAGGTCCTTCAGGCCTACGACACGTCCCACGGGGAAAGGGACCTGCGTTACGTGTACCTGCTGCGCTGCCCGGACGGGACGAAAATCGCGCTGAAGGCCGCCCGCAACGCGTTCACGACGCCGGAACGCGTGGAGGGCTGGGCCGCGCTCACGGAGCATTACAACGCCCTGGGAATCTACGCGCCGCGCTTTTTGAAAACCGCGCAGGGGCAGTACACGGCGGGGGTCGGCGGGTTTCTCGTATACGCTGAAGAGTACATCGACGGCGTGATGGCGGAGGCGCAGGAAGAAACGAGCGCCGGGAAGCCTGATTTCCGCAAGAGCGAGGCAGGCGTCGCCATGCTGGAAACCCTGGGTCTGGCGGCCGCCAACCCCGCGCCGCTCGTGCCGTGGAGCACCTCCTGGTGCCTGTACGACAGGTTCGACGACGACGACCAAACCGACGAGAATTCCGAGTGCGCAACCAAGCTGACAGCGCACATCGCGGAGAATTTCCCCCAATACGCGCTGCGGGCGCAGGCGGTTCTCGCGAAGTATTTTCAGTTGCGCGCAGAATTCGAGCCAATTTACCGAGCGTTGCCCAAAGCGGTGTTCCAGGGCGATCTGGGGCCGAACAATGTCGTGCTCGATCACAACGGGGCGTTCAAAGGCGTGTGCGACTTCAACCTATCCGGCACGGAGCCGGTTCTGAACATGCTGCTCTGCGAATGCCGCGCCTGCTGGAATGGGACGGAAAACGAGAAGTTCGCCCTGTTCGCGGAGCCCGGCGCGCAGCGGGCACAGGACGAGCTGACCGCGCGGTTCCTGCGGCACGCAACGAGGCACTACAAGCTCACGGACGCCGAAAAGCGCGCGTTCAACACGCTCTACAACATCACCTACGCGTTCCGCTGGCAGAACTACGGCTTTCTGAAGTATCACCTGGGCAAACAGGGCAAGCGGCGCGCGCCGGTGATCTTGGAATGGATAGAGCGGCAGATGGCGAGGGACGACGCCTGGCAAATGCTTCCATAGCTTATTTTGAAAGGATACCTATGAGACACCCCCTCTTCGAGCGCACGAAATATTTTATCTTCGACATGGACGGCACCTTCTACCTGGGGGACAGGATGATCCCCGGGGCGGGCGATTTTGCCCGGAGCCTCAAGGCGAAGGGCCTGGACTACCGCTTTTTCACCAACAATTCCTCGAACAACGAGGAGGTCTGTATGGCCAAACTGGCGCGCATGGGCTTCCCCGTGGAGCCCGGGCGCGTGGTGCTGTCCAGCGACGTGGCGGCGGACTACCTGAACACCCACTGCCCGGGCGCGGGGGTCTATCTGCTGGGCAACGAGCGCCTGACCGCCGACATGCTCCGCGCGGGCATCCGGCTCGTGCAGGAGGCGCCGGACCTCATTTTGCTGGGTTTCGACACCACGCTGACCTTCGAGAAGATCACAAAGGCCGCCAACTGGATCGCCGCCGGCCTGCCCTACTACGCCACCCACCCGGACAGGAACTGCCCCATGGGCGAGGGCTTCTGGCCCGACACCGGCAGCATGATCGCCCTGTTCGAGGCCTCCGCCGGGCGGCGGCCCGTCGTGCTGGGCAAGCCCATGCGCACCACAGTCGATTACCTCACCCGGCGGCTAAACTGCGCCCCGGAGGAGCTCGTCTTCGTGGGCGACCGCCTGGAGACCGACATCGCCATCGGCGCGAAGCACGGCATCCCCTCGGTGCTGGTGCTCTCGGGGGTGACGAGCCGGGAGGACTACGAGGCCCAAACGCAAGTTAAGGCCGGGCTGGTGGTGGAGAGCATGGCGGCGCTTGTAAATTACATATAAAACAATGCAAGAGAAACAGCGAAGCGACCTGCACCCCGCAGGGGCGGCGGACCGGACCCCGCCGTAAATAAATTCTCCAAAGGAAAATCAAACCATGCAAAAGCATAACGCGTCTCACGGCAAAATCATGTTCCTCGCCCAGGCGGCCGTCATCGCGGCGCTGTATGCCGGGCTGACCCTCGCCGCGCCCATGCTCTCCTACGGCAATCTCCAATTCCGGTTCGCGGAGGCCCTCACCCTGCTGCCGGTGCTCACCCCCGCGGCCATACCGGGGCTGACCGTCGGCTGCGCCATCGCCAACATCGCCAGCCCCGAGCTGGGCGCGCTCGACATCCTCTTCGGCTCCCTGGCCACGCTGCTGGCGGCATTATGCTCGTATTGGCTGCGCGGGATTACCGTGAAAAAGCAGCCGCTGCTTTCCGCGCTGATGCCGGTGCTCTTCAACGGCGCCGTCATCGGGCTGATGCTCGCGCTGGTGCTTTTCGACGAATTCCGCTGGGCGAATTTCCTGCTCTTCGCAGGCGAAATCGCCGCCAGCGAGTTGATCCTCTGCTATGCCCTGGGCCTGCCGCTCATCGCGCTGCTGCGGAAAGTGCCTATGTTCAAGACAGAAAGGGAGTAACCATGCCGGACGCCTATACCGTCCCCCTGGCCAAGCTGGTGGCGGACAACGGCCTCGAATGCATCCACTGCCCCCGGGAGGCCTCGCTGATCTCCATCGGCTCCCGGGAGGTCAACCGCCCGGGCCTGGTGCTGGCGGGCTATACCGAGCACTTCGACGCGGCGCGCGTGCAGTTCATCGGCCTGACGGAGCACGACTACCTGGCAGGCCTGCCCGAGGCACTGCGCCTGCAAAGGATCGAGGCCTTCCTGGCCATGAAGCCCAGCGCCGTGGTAATCACCCGCGGCCTGCAATGCCCCCCGCGGCTGCTGGAGCTCGCCATCGCCCACGAGGTGCCGCTGCTGACCACGCAGGAGACCACCTCCGCGTGCATGGCGGCGCTGATCTCCTACCTGGGCATCGAGCTGGCGGAGCGCGTGACCCGCCACGGCGTGCTGGTGGAGGTCTACGGCCAGGGGGTGCTGATCCTCGGGGCCAGCGGCGTGGGCAAGAGCGAGACCGCCGTGGAGCTCATCAAGCGCGGGCACCGCCTGGTGGCCGACGACGCCGTGGAGATACGCCGCGTCAGCGGCAAGACCCTCGTGGGCTCCGCGCCCGATAACATACGGCACTTCGTGGAGCTGCGGGGCATAGGCGTCATCAACGCGCGGCGCATCTTCGGCATGGGCGCGGTGAAACTCACCGAGAAGATCAACCTGGTGCTGCAGTTCGAGCCCTGGGACAGCGAAAAGGTCTACGACAGGCTGGGCCTGGACGAACAGACCGTGGAGATTTTGGGCATCAAGGTGCCGGTGAGCGTGGTGCCCGTGAAACCCGGGCGCAACCTCTCCATCATCGTGGAATCCGCCGCCATGAACAACCGCCAGAAGCTCATGGGCTACAACGCCGCCCGGGAACTGCTGCACCAGCTGGGCATGGAGGACGAGGTGAAGCCGGAACGGCGGGAACTGGACATATGGCATGAGTACTAGATTTTAGATGCTAGATATTAGATATTAGATGCTGGAATGGAGGCAGTCATGACTTTTTTAGAGGACCTGCAGGCCCGCAAGCTCCCGCCCGTGATGCCCGAGGGGATGACGGCGGCGCAATGGCCCGCCTATCGCAAACAGCTGCTGGAGCTGTTCTCCCGGGAGGAGTACGGCTTTACGCCCCCGCCCCCTAACGAAGTACGCGCCGGGGAGCTGCCCTTCGACGGCAAGAACTGGGCGGGCAAGGCGGTTGAGCGCCTGGTAAGCTTAAGCTTTGATACGCCGAACGGCGAATTTTCCTTCCCCGTGAACTTCGTGCTGCCCGTGGACCCGCAGCGCGGCGAGCCGTTGCGCAATACGCCGCTGGCGATCTACATCTCGTTCCGCTCCTATCCGGACTGCTATTACCTGCCCGTGGAGGAGATCATCGACAACGGCTATGCCCTGGCGACCTTCAACTACAACGACGTGTCGCTGGACGAACAGGACGGCTGGCTCACCGACGGCATTGCCGCGATGTACCCCCGCCGGGGCGACGGCACCGACTGGGGCCAGTGCGGCATGTGGGCCTTCGCCGCCAGCCGCGTGCTGGACTACGCGCTGACCTTGGACGAAATTGATAAAACACGCGTGTTCGTCGCGGGGCATTCCAGGCTTGGCAAAACGGCCCTGTGGTGCGCGGCGCAGGACGAGCGCTTCGCGGGCGCCGGGGTCAACGACTCGGGCTTCGGCGGCATGGCGATTACCCGCGGCAAGCAGGGCGAGCAGCTGCGCCACCTCCCCGTGCGGATCGAGCGCTGGTTCTGCGGGAATTTCCTCAACTGGGTGGAGCGCGAGAACGACATGCCCTTCGATGCGCACATGCTCGGCGCGCTGATTGCCCCGCGCCTGCTGGCCGTGTGCAACGCGGAGCTGGACACCTGGGCCGACCCGCAAAGCGAGTTCATGGCGCTGGTTGAGGCCGGCAAGGCCTACGAGCTGCTGGGCGTGCCCGGGCTCATCGCCCCGGCGGAATACCCCCCGGTGGGCGCGCGGTTCCCGGAGGGGCGCATTGGCTACAGCCTGCGGGCGGGCACGCACTTTATGAGCAGGGCGGACTGGGGGTTTTATCTGAAATTTTGGAACAGGAAGACACCATGAACAACGCGTTGTCCCCCCTGATCCTGGGCCGCACCCGGGTGCTGTTCACGAACATCGGCATCATGCTGCGCAGCTTCGAGCCGCAGGACGAGCTGTTCGGCATGCCCCTGTGGAAGCACGCGTACCACCTGCTGCACTCGCTCGACCGCTGGTTCGTCAACCCCGCGCGCTTCGAGGAGCCACCCTTCCACACCCCGGGCCTGAATTCCCTGGACGAGCGGGTGTTCGAGCCCTGCCTGACCCGCGAGGACCTGCTGGCCTATTGCGCCGCGATACGCGAAAAGGTGCTCGGTTATATCCCGGGGATTACGGACGAACAGTGGGTCGGGCAGTGGGCCGAGAAGCCCGAGGGCTGCGAGTTCACGCGGCTGGAGCTGGTGCTGGGGCAGTTCCGGCACGTGTACGCCCACATGGGCAACATCAACGCGGTGACGATGCAGCGCACGGGCAAATGGCCCCGGGTGATCGGGCTGGACGGCGAACAGGGGGAAGACGCGCTGTGGGAGTGAGCAGTGCAGCGCCGTATAATAATACAATAACGAATCTCAAGAAAGAGGTAAACTCTATGCACAGAATCGGCGTGGACCTTGGCGGCACCAACATCTCCGTGGGCGTCACGGACGAGGAATGGAACATCGTGGGGCGGGGCCAGCGGCCCACCCTGGCGCCCCGCGCGGCGGACGAGCTCTTCGACGACCTGGCCGCCGCCGTGCACGAGGCCGTGGCTAACGCGGGGCTCACCATGGCGGATATCGCCAGCGTGGGCATCGGCACGCCGGGCTCGGTGGACAAGGAGAAGGGCTCCATCGAGTTCGCAAACAACCTGGGCTTCCACCACGTGCCCGCCCGGGCCATGCTCATGGATCGCCTGCGCTGCCCGGTCTACCTGGATAACGACGCCAACTGCGCCGCCCTGGGCGAGGCCCTGGCCGGCTGCGGCAAGGGCGTGGATTCCTTCGTGGCCGTCACCCTGGGCACGGGCGTGGGCAGCGGCATCGTCATCGGCGGGAAGATCGTCAACGGGGTCAACGACGCCGCGGGCGAGTGCGGCCACATGGTCATCGCCATGGACGGCGCGCCCTGCAACTGCGGCCGCAATGGCTGCTGGGAGGCCTACGCCAGCGCCACCGCCCTCATCGCCCAGACGAAGGCGGCCATGTTGCTCCACCCGGAAAGCAAGTGCTGGGAGCTCGCCGGCGGCGATATCGAGGCCGTCAACGGGCGCGTCGCCTTCGACGCCTGGCGCGCGGGCGATGCCGTGGGCACGCAGCTGGTGGAGAATTACATGCACTACCTGGCCGTGGGGCTGGGCAACCTCATCAACGCCCTGCAGCCCGACAAGATCTGCGTGGGCGGCGGCATCGGCCACGAGCGCGAGAACCTCCTGGCCCCCCTGCGCGAGCTCATCAAGGCCGAGCGCTACACCCGCTACGCCGAAAAGCAGACGGAGCTCGTCAGCGCCACCTTGGGCAACGACGCGGGGATCGTGGGCGCGGCGGCGCTGACGAATTGAGAATTGAGAGTGGAGAATGCAGAAATTAAGATGCGGTCTGAGCAGGAAATGCTGGCGCTCATTTTGGGTGTTGCCAAGGCTGACGAGCGCGTGCGCGCGGTGCTGATGAACGGCTCGCGCGCGAACCCCAACGCGCCCAAGGATATCTATCAGGACTACGACATCGCCTATCTGGTGGCGGACGTCGCGCCCTTCTGCAACAACCCCGCTTGGGCGGTGGAGCACTTCGGCAAGCCGCTGATCATGCAGATGCCGGAGGCCATGCGCGGCGCGGACGGGGACGGGCATTTCAACTACCAGATGATCTTCCCGGACGGCAACCGGATCGACCTGTCCTGCGTGCCCATCAGCGAAGAGAACCTGCGGCAATACGACTGCCTGACCGTCACGCTGCTTGACAAGGACGGCATTGTCCCCGCGTATCCCCCGCCCACGGACAGGGACTTCTGGCTGAAGGAGCCGTCACCATTGGATTTCATGTCCTGCTGCAACAATTTCTGGTGGTGCCTGAACAACGCCGCCAAGGGCATCGCCCGGAACGAGCTGCCCTACGTCATGTACATGCTGAATGCCGTCGTGCGCGCCGAGCTGCACGACATGCTCGGCTGGTATATCGGCACGCGGCACGGGTTTTCGTTCAGCGTGGGCAAGCAGGGCAAGTATTTCAAGCGATACCTGCCGCCGGAGATTTACGCGCGCTACGCAGCCACATATTCCGGCAGCGGCTATGAGGACATCACAGCGGCCATATATGTGATGTGCGATCTGTTCCATGACCTGGCCCTGCCGGTGGCCGTGCGTTTCGGCTGCGTCTACCGGCAGGACGAGGAGGACGGCATGCGGGAATACCTGAGAATGACGATAGGAGCAAATACGAAAGTATGATGGAGCTGGTTCGCGCCCTCGGCGTCGCCTACGAGGAAAACGTCCCCATGTCCGCCAAAACCTCCTTCAAAATCGGCGGCCCGGCGGAGCTGATGCTGTTCCCGGCCACGCCCGGGCAACTATCG
The DNA here is from genome assembly GCA_009786275.1 of Bacillota bacterium. Taxonomy (GTDB): domain Bacteria; phylum Bacillota; class Clostridia; order Oscillospirales; family Acutalibacteraceae; genus WRMQ01. Next base: position 7,558 of record WQTL01000503.1, read on the forward strand.
GACTGCCTGAAGCTCTGCGCTGAGCAGGGCGTAAAGCCGTTTATCCTGGGCAACGGCAGCAACCTGCTGGTGAAGGACAGCGGCATCGACGGCGTGGTCATTTCCACGGAAAAGCTGCAAAAGATGACATACATGGGCGATGGCCTCATCTACTGCGAGGCGGGGGTGCGGCTCGGCGAGCTGTGCGTGTTCGCGCAGAAGCAGGGGCTGGCGGGGCTGGAGTTCGCCTATGGTATCCCGGGCTCGGCGGGCGGCGCGGTGTACATGAACGCCGGGGCCTACGGCGGCGAGATGAAGGATATCCTGCATTCTGCGCAATATATCGACGCGTCCGGCGAATTGCGCGAGCTGCCCGCGGGTGAACTCGAACTGGACTATCGAAGCAGCGTGTTCATGCGCAACAATGGGGTTGTCGCGGGCTTGACCGTGAAGCTGCGGCCCGGCGACCCTGCTGAAATCCGCGCCAAAATGAACGAAACCATGCAAAAGCGCAAGGACAAACAGCCCCTGGAGCTCCCCAGCGCGGGCAGCGTGTTCAAGCGGCCCGAGGGGCGCTTCGCCGGGGCGCTTATCGAGCAATGCGGCCTGAAGGGCCAGAGCGTAGGCGGCGCGCGGGTGAGCGAGAAGCACGCGGGCTTCATCGTCAACGCGGGCGGGGCGAGCGCCGCCGACGTGCGCGCGCTGATCGCCCTGGTGCAGACCGTGGTGGAGGCCGAAACCGGCGTGTTTTTGGAGCCGGAAATACGGTTTGTCTAAAATCTAACATCTGAGGTCTAACATCTATTATGTCATCCCATGACATTTCCGGGCGCTTCTGGAGCCTGCCGCAAAAGCCGGGCGAGGAAACCGCCCGCGAGCGGACCTTCATCGACGACATCATCTCCAAGGCGCATATAGAGCGCCTGCTGCTGGACAACCTGGACGGCATACGCACAGCCTTCGACGGCGGCGGAGGCACGGGGCGGTTCTCCCTGCTGCTGGCCGCGCGGGGCGTGCGGGTGACGCACTTCGATATCTCGCAGCCCATGATAGACAAGGCCCGGCAGCTCGCCGGGCAGCGCGGCGTTTCTGAGAACATCACCTTCGTGCATGGCGCGCTGGAGGATTTGAGCGCCTTCGCGGACGGGCAGTTCGACCTGGCGATGAGCTTCGACGCGCCCATCTGCTACACCTGGCCCAACCATGAGCGGGTGCTCGGCGAGCTTGCGCGCATCGCCGCGAAGCGCATCTGCGTGAGCGTCTACAGCCGCGCGGCCAACACGGCCTATCACTTCGACCCGGCGCAAAAAGAGAAGTATACCCTCAATCTGAGCCACAAGGAATTGCGTGATTTTCAAAAGCGCCGCAGGGGCTTCCACCCGGATTTCAAATCAGCGAGGGAACTGCTGCGCAACGGCCTGAACAACCCGGCGAGCACCCAAGCCACCTTCGAGCGCGGCGAGACCCCCTGGCCTGTGAGCTATGCCTTCACGCCGGCGGAGCTGCAAGGCTTGCTTGAACGCTTCGGCGCACGTGAAGTCCGGCTCTCCGGCCCCGGCGCGCTGGCGCGGTCCATCCCCGGCGCACTGCTGCGGGAGTACATGGGCGACGAGGGACGAAAGCGCGAATTCCTGGATTTCTGCTACGAATACGACAGCCAGCCCTGGGCCGCAGGCATGGGGAAGGACAACCTGGTCGCGATTGCGGAGGTATGCAATTGAGATTATTGATCGTCACCGGCCTTTCCGGCGCGGGCAAAACCAAGGTGGTCAACGCCTTGGAGGATATCGGCTGGTTCTGCGCGGACAACCTGCCGCCGCGCCTCGCGCCCACGTTCGCCAAGCTTTTGCAGGAGGCGGGCGAGTACCAACGCGCCGCCATCGTGATGGACCTGCGGGCGGGCGATTTGTTCCGGGACGTCGCCTGGGCCCTGGACACCCTGCGCGGCGAGGGCTTCGCCTGCGAGCTGCTGTTCCTGGACGCCGCGGACGAGGTGCTCGAGCGGCGCTTCAAGGAGACCCGGCGGCAGCACCCCCTGTGCGGGCAGAACCCGGCCCTGGGGCTTTCCGAGGCCATCGCGGCGGAGCGCGCGCTGCTGAGCAGCCTGCGCAGGCAGGCCGACGTATTCCTGGATACCTCGCAGACCACCCCTACGGACTGCAAAAACCGAATCATAGAGCTCTACGCCGACCGGCCGCAGGAAGCCTTATCTGTGCGCGTCAGTTCCTTCGGCTTCAAGGCGGGCACCCCGCGCGACTGCGATTTGCTCTTCGACGTGCGCTGCCTGCCCAACCCCTTCTACGTGCCGGAACTCAAGGAGCACACGGGGCAAGAAGAATGCATCCGCAGCTGGGTGCTGGCTCATGTAGAATCCCGCGTGCTGTTAAGCAAATTGACCGACCTGCTGCTGTTCCTGCTGCCGCTGTACCAGAAGGAGGGCAAGAGCTCGCTGAGCATCGCCTTCGGCTGCACGGGGGGCAGGCACCGCTCGGTGCTGTTCGCGGAGGAAATTGGGCAAGCTTTGAAAGAGGCGGGGTTTGGGGTGAGCGTGGGGCACAGGGATGTATAGGAAGAGGCAATGACGCATGAATTATAATGATATGTACATGGTAATGATAACAGTTATCTGTTTTGTCGGAGGCATAATGAACATCATATTTCCCCGTGCGATTGGCAGAAAGCCGAATCGTGTTCGCACCGTTCTGATGCGGGCGCTGGGGATTGTGATGGTTCTTGTAAGCATTGCGTACGTAGTGCTTTATGTATGGCGCCATTATTATTCACAGTAAGCGTAGCGCTCAGCGGCTACGCGTAGTACAAACCAGTTTTAGCCTAATCCCCCAGGCTTCTTCACGTGGAGGAAGCTCCCCGCCTCGGGCGGGGTGATGAAGGCATTGCGGAGCGACGTACCCCGCGCGTTCCCCACCAATCAATCACCCACAAAAGGAACCACCATGTCTTTCGCCACCGAAGTAAAACAGGAGCTTCTCCGCGCCGCCGAACAGCACGAATCCTGCTGCGCCGAATCGCAGCTCTACGGCATGCTGCTGTTCGGGCGGGAATTCTCGGCCCGGGGGATGTGCCTGCGCACGGAAAACCGGGCCCTGGCCGAGTACGCCTGCGCCCGGCTGCGCGAAACCGCCCTGACGGCGGGGCGCCTGGAGCCCCGCGGGCGCAAGTGGGAGGTCAGCATCCCCCGGGCGGAGGAGCGCCTGCGCCTGCTGGAGCGCTTCGGCCACGGGGAAAACGAGCTGACGCTGCGCATCGTGCGGGAAAACTTCACCTGCGAGGACTGCCCCGCGGCGTTCCTGCGCGGCGCGTTTCTCTCCTGCGCGGCGGTCAGCGCCCCCCAGCGGCAGTATCACCTGGAGTTCTACGCGGCCTTCAAGAACCTGGCGCGGGAGCTTTGCGCTTTGCTCACGGAGTGCGGGCTGCCGCCCAAGCTCTGCCAGCGCAAGGGCGTGTGGCTGGTGTATTACAAGGACAGCTCGCAAATCGAGGACGTCCTCGCGTTTTTGGGCGCGCAGATGGCGATGATAGACCTGGTGCACGCCAAGGTCGAAAAGGACATGCGCAACAACGTCAACCGCGCGGTGAACTTCGAGCTGGCGAACATGGGCCGCAGCGCGGGCGCGGCGGCGGCGCAGCTGCTTGCCATCGCGAAACTGCGCGCGGGCCCCGGGCTGGAGGCCCTGCCCGTCCCCCTGCGGGAGGCGGCGCTGCTGCGCGAGGCGAACCCCGAGGCCTCCCTGCAGGAGCTGTGCGGGCTGGCGGCCGTGCCCGTCACGCGCTCGGGGATGAACCACCGGTTGAAAAGACTGGAGGAATTGGCGGGAAAAAATTAATTCACTTGCAATTTTGCTCGCTTTGTGTTATAATTGGAAAGTGAAATTCTGTTGAAGGACGAACGCATGGTTTACATCATCCTGGACCTGGAATGGAACTCGGTCTACGGCGTGAAGATCCGCGGCTTCATCAACGAGATCATCGAGATCGGCGCCGTGATGCTGGACGAGCGCTTCCGGGAAATCGGCTCGTTTTCGGTGCTGGTGAAATCGCAGATCGGCAAGCGGCTGCAGGCGCACGTGAAGGAAATGACGAACATAAGCAAGAAGGACCTCGAGAGCGGCTACACGTTCGACGAGGCGGTTGCGATGTTCCGCGCCTGGATCGGCAAGCGGGAGCACGTGGCGCTCTCCTGGGGGGACGGCGACATCCGCGTGCTGCTTTCCAACACGCGTTACCACACCTCCGGCCGGGCCCTGAGCTACATACAGAGCTACGTGGATTTGCAGGATTATTTCCGCCACAGGATGCACACCTCGCGCTCGCAGCAGATCGGCCTGGCCGCCGCCGGGGAGCTGCTGGGCCTCGACTGCACGAATTACGCGCTCCACCGCGCCCTGGACGACAGCCGCTTCGCCGCGCAATGCCTCCACGCCATATACGACCCCGGGGATTTCCCCGATTTCGTGCGCCCCTGCGACGCGGCCTTCTACGCCCAGCTGGAGTACAAACCCCGCGTGGTCAGCGACATCAACAGCCCCCTGGTGGATAAGCGCCAGCTGTACTACATCTGCCGGGGCTGCGGCCGCCCCGCCGCCCAGGCCACCGAGTGGCGCTTCGCCAGCCGGGGCTTCCAGGCGGAGTTCGAGTGCCGCCACTGCGGCGCGCGCGCCAAGGCCATGGTGACTTTCAAGAAGATGTACAACTCCGTGGAGATCAAGCGCAGCGCGAAGGAGCTCACCGGAAATGAGAAGCCGGAATGCAGAAATGAGAAATAACTTGCACCCCGCCGTCTGCGATCTGCACGTACATACGAAGCATTCCTGCGATTCGCAGGCCGAGCTCGAGGCTCACTGCATACAGGCGCTGCAAACCGGCGTCGATACGCTGTGCTTCACGGACCATGTCGATTATAATGTCAACGACTACGGATACGGCTATTATGACCCCGAAGCGTTCTTCGGCGATTTTCTGCGCGCGAAGGAGAAGTACGGCGCCAGGCTCACACTGTTGTGCGGCATCGAGTTCTCGGAGCCGCACCTGTACCGGGAGGAGCTCGCGGCGCTGTCGAAGCTGCCCTATGATTACATCCTGGGCAGCGTGCATTACTGGTATCGGGATATGTTCCCCAGCCTGATGGTCAGGGAATGCGTGCCCATTGAAACCTGTTACGCGCATTACTGGGACGAAGTATTGGCGGCGGTGCGGGCCGGGGGCTTCGACGCCCTGGGGCATATGGATTTCCCGAAGCGATATTACAATCAATTGCTCTTTGATCATGATAAAATACATGAAATCTGCATCGCGATGCTGAAAAATCACATTTGCCCGGAGATCAACACCTCTTCGCTGCGAAAAAACGCCGACGAGCCTATGCCCGGCAGGGACATCCTGGGGATTTACAAATCCTGCGGCGGGAAATACGTGACCGTGGGCTCGGACGCGCACCGCCCCGAAGAGTTGGCCGCCGGCAACGCGCAGGCAAGGGAACTGATCGAATATTTCGGGTTTGAGGAGATCAACTTTATGCAGCGCGAAGCGCGGGAGATCGTATGCCATTGACCTTCGTCGTCCCCTGCCTGCTGGGCCTGGAGGGCCTCATCGCCGAGGAGCTGCGCGAAATGGAGGCCGCGAACGTGCGCGCGGAAAACGGCCGCGTGTTCTTCGAGGGGGAGTTCGCCCTATTGGCCCGGGCCAATATCCGCAGCCGCTTCGCCGAGCGCGTGCAGATTGTGATCGGGCAATTTGGGGCGAAGAGCTTCGAGGAGCTCTTCCAGGGCACGAAAGCCCTCCCTTGGGAGGACTGGATTGACGCGCGCGGCGCGTTCCCCGTGAAGGGCTACAGCCTGAACTCCGCGCTGTTCAGCGTGAGCGACTGCCAGGCGATCATCAAAAAGGCGGTCGTCGAGCGTCTCAAGCAAAAGTACAAACTGGAATGGTTCGAGGAATCGGGCGCGGTGCATCAAATCCAATTCAGCATCATGAAGGATCAGGTTCTGCTCGCGCTGGACACCTCCGGCGCGGGGCTGCACAAGCGGGGCTACCGTTTGCAGGCGGGCGGCGCGCCGCTGAAGGAGACCCTCGCCGCCGCGCTGTGCCGTATCTCGCGGCTGCGGCCCTGGCACACGCTTTACGACCCGCTGTGCGGCTCGGGCACGATTTTGATCGAGGGCGCGCTCATGGCCCGGAATATAGCACCTGGAGTGAACCGGAATTTCTCGGCGGAGCGCTGGGCGCAAATACCGAGGGAAATCTGGCAGGCGGAAAGGGCCCTGGCGCGGGGTTTGGCCTCCCCCGCCCCGGAGTTTCATGCCTTCGGCTCCGATCTTGACGCCGCCTCCCTCGAACTTGCCCGGGAAAACGCGAGGCGCGCGGGCGTGGCGGACTGCGTCGAATTCAGGCAGGCGGACGTGAAGGAGTTCAAGCACCCCACGGAGCACGGCACGCTCGTCGCCAACCCGCCCTACGGCGAGCGCCTGGGCGACGTGCAGCAGGCCGAGGCGCTCATCGCGGACATGGGACGTGTATTCATACCGCGCAGAGGCTGGTCATATACTGTGATATCCCCGGCGGAGGACTTCGAGCGGCTGTTCAACCGCAAAGCCGACGCAAGACGAAAGTTATATAACGGCATGATGAAATGCCAGGCGTACATGTTTTTTAGACAGTAGATATTAGATTTTAGATATTAGGCAGGGGTGGGGCATGGCGAGGCCCGTTTTTCCGGAGTTGAGGACTGCGCGCCTCGTGCTGCGGGAACTGCATGCGAAGGACGTCCCGCGCCTGTCGGCGCTTTTGCAGGACGAAGAGGTGACGCGCTATATCGGCTGGGGGCCGATCAAGCATAGGCGCAAATTTATCAGGGGGATGCGGAAAAACTTCCTGGCCGGGCGGGAGCTGCATTGGGGCATCTGCGAAAAAGAGGGCGGCGCGCTCATGGGCGTGATCAGCCTGCACCCCATCGACCGCGCCAACCAAAGGGCAATGGCGGGCTTCTGGCTGGGCAGGGACTACTGGCACAGGGGTTACGCGGCCGAGGCTTTCCGGGCGGTGCTTACGTATTGCTTCGATGAACTGAACCTGAACCGCGTTTGGGCGAGCCACCTGGCGGGCAACGAGGCCAGCGGCCGCGTACAACAGAAATGCGGGCTGCGTTATGAGGGCACGCAGCGGCAGCACCACGGCCTGAGCGGCCGGTGCCTGGACCTGCTGCTGTACGGGATATTGAAAGAGGACTTCGCTAATCCATCACAGATATAACACAGGGAGGGGTTTCCATGCGGCACATTTTCATTGTCAACCCACATTCCGGCAAGGGCGCGGGGCTCGAGAGCCTGCTGGCCGACATCGATGAGGCCTGCGGCGAGGCGGGCATCACGCCGGAGATCTTCAAGGACCCGGACAGGGACGCCACGGTCGCCTTTATGAAGCAGGTGGCGGCCAGCGGCGAGCCCGTGCGCCTCTACGCCTGCGGGGGCGACGGCACGGTGTTCTGCGCGGTGAACGCCACCTACGGCCACAAAAACGTGCAGATCGCCGTGGTGCCCTACGGCTCGGGCAACGACTTCATTAAGCTGTTCGGCACGAAGGACGAGCTGCGGGACATCCGCCGGCACATCCACGGCACGCCCCACTGGATCGACGCCATCGAATGCGGGGAGGACGTCTCGGTCAACATCGTGTCCATGGGCTTCGACGCGGAGGTCAACGCCAGGCAGGCAGTTACGAAAAAGCTCCCCCTGATCGGAGGAGCGGCGGGCTACAACCTGGCGCTGCTCAGCTGTATCCCGAAGAAATTCTTCAGCAAGTTCACCGTGCAGGTGGACGACGAAGCGCCCGTCACGGACCAGTTCGCCTTCGCCATCGGCGGCAATTCCCGCTGGTACGGCGGCGGCTTCAAGGCCTGCCCCAAGGCCCTGCCCGACGACGGCCTCATGGACTGCATCACCGTGCGCAAGGAGATCAACAAGCTCAAGCTCATCTCCATGATCGGCGACTTCAAGAAGGGCGGCTACGTGGACGACCCGAAATGGCAGAGTTTCACCACGATGAAGCGCGGCAAGGTGATGCGCGTGCACTCCGACACCCCCGCCGCCGTGAACATCGACGGCGAGATCCGCATGGCCACCGACATCACCTTCCGGCTGAGGGAGAACGCCGTGTGCTACGTGGTGCCGGAGGGCTCGAAGTATTTAGAGAAGAGAAAATGGAAGACGGCGGCGAAGGCGTAATAAAACATTGTGTAGAGACGCACGGCAGTGCGTCTCTACATGGTGGGGGATATGATATCCAGGATGAACCTGCGCTCCTCGCCGTCCTTGATGTTCACCTGGTAGCCCGCAATTACGGGCAGCCAGGCCAGCACGTCCTCCCGGGCGACGCCCGAGGCCACGCAAAATGTGCGCAGGTATAGCTTGGCATACTGCGGCGTGAAGCGCAGCTGGTACAGATAGGTGTTGCAGGCGTCGGCGGCGGGGTCCCCCCGGGAAACGGAACCGGGGCTCCAGTCGATGATCCAGGTTTTTTCGCCGTCGAACAACAGGTTGCCGGGGTGCATGTCGCCATGGCATAGGTTCGTTTTGCCCGTGTCCAGGCGGCGCAGCAGGGAGAGCAGCTTCTTTTTCACAGAGCCCGCCAGGTGCGGGCTTTTTTTGATCTCCCGGGCAATGTGCTTTGAAAAACGCGGCAATCCGGCCCCGTTGACCCGGCCTATCCTCGCGTGCAGCTTCGCCATTTCTATTACGGCAATCTCTTCTGAAGCAAAACCCTGGCCGTCTACATAGTCCATATACAACTCGATTTGCCTGCCCGCCCGGCGTAGCCCGTGCACGGCGGGCACCGGCAGTCCGGCGTCCCGGGCAAATGCCTGGCGGTTCGCCGCTTTTTTCAGGTAGCCATAGGCCGTGGCGGGCAGCACCTTGATGGCCCTGCCGCCGTCCCGGTATAGCTTCACCCGGCCGTTGTTATAGAGCAGTTCGCGCGGCATAGCACTATCTCCCCGTGGACCCAAAGCCCCCCGCGCCCCGTTCGGTATCCTCCAGGGCCCCGGACCATTCGTAATTCACCTGCAAAAACGGCGTGACCACCAGCTGGGCGATGCGTTCGCCCGGCTGGATTTCCTGTGCCGCGTTGGAGTGGTTGTGCAGGGCCACCATCACCTCGCCCCGATAGTCGGCGTCCACCACGCCCACCTTGTTGGCCGGGGCCAGGCCGCGCTTGGCCGCCAAGCCGCTGCGGGCGTAGATCAGGCCCGCGTAACCCGCGGGGACCTCCACGGCAAGGCCCGTGGGCACCAGCTTCGTCTCCCCCGGCTGGAATGCCCAGGCCTCCCCGATGCAGGCGCACA
>WQTL01000504.1 GCA_009786275.1 Bacillota bacterium
GGCGGAAGCTTCCGCTGCCATCATAGCTGATCTGACCGCGTTTTGCGCCGCCATGCGGAATGAGGACGTGGATTTGAAGTCGCTTGGGCTGCCTGGGAGTAAGACGGATGTGATAAAGAAGATTATGAGTGTGTATTCAGCTTAGTACAAGGTGAGTTATCTTAGGCAGTGACTAAGATAGTGATTGGCATGGAGGTAATGCCCATCACGGGCCAACATTTCAAATTTAGCTTGCGTTTCTAATGTTGGTGTGTTATACTTTAAGTGACAAAAATACAGATAAGGAGACGAATCATGAGAAGTTTTACCACATTAGACCTGCAATATGCCCATCGGTTCTATGGATTCAAAGGCGAAGCCCAGTATTTGCACGGGCACACGGGGATATTGACGCTCGAAGTCGAGGACACCATCAACGCGGGCGTCAACATGGTATTCCCCTGCAACGAGGTCAAGAACATCGCTTGGGACGTCCTGCGCAACTTTGACCACGCGCTTATCCTTCGGGAGGATGATCCGCTGCTCCCCGCGATTCTTGGCGTCTATGAGAAACAAGGCATTAAAAACGGAACCCCACAAAACAAGATGAAAGGCCCTGCCTTCCAGACGGAGCTCGCAACGGCTTACCCGGAAAGCCGTTTGGTTGTCACGAAGGAAACCATGACCGTGGAGGGCATGATCAAGATCGTTTACGATTTGCTGAAGGACAAGCTGAATATCGCCAAAATCACCTTCACGAGCGGCGTAAACGGCGCAACGCAGGAATACTGCACCGAACAGCAGCAAGAAAAAGATCGCTGCCCGCTGTGCGGCATCCTGCTAAACGAAAACGGCGTGTGCCCAAAATGCGGCTACAGGAAATAGCCTGTGCAAAAGCGCAATTTCCTCTTGACCTTTGCGCCGTTCTGTGATATACTAATCCAGTAAAGTATCCGAGATTTCGATCACAGTATCCGAGTTACACAGCGTCATTTTGCCTTCCACCCCAACAAGCCTGCGGGCTTGCCGGGGACCCCGGGGAGCAAAGTGGCGCTTTTTTTGTTTCCGGCTCAATGAAAACTGGATATTTTCGAGCATAACAGCGGTCATGCAGGCCTCGCAAGGGGCCCGGGTGGCCGCTGTTTTGTATATCACAACACTGCGTCTCATGGTCTTAAAGGACCGGGCGCAAAAAAGAAAGGAACGGTGCAAATGCCAAGCAACCCCTATCTGGACGAATACTCCACCACATTCCCCACGTTTCCCGACATGAGAGATTATCATGCGGAACAAACGCGGGAGAGCCAGTGGCGGCGTATGCAGGTGAACAGCCTGTATGTGTCACCGTTGGACGAAAGCTCGCCGCTCTACGGTGACAAGTCACGCTTCGGCGTCCAGGTCAGCCAGGACGCCATCGAGGACACGGCGAAACACCTCGGCCTGGCTATGAAGGTAGAAGGCGCGTATTTTCCCCTGCGGGAAACCGCCTGGAAGAGCCTGCTGGACCGGGCAAAAATCAACGGCACGGCGCTCCCCAAACTCAGCAGGGAGGAGCTTGCCAATGTGCTCAACGCCTGCCTGGCGCTGTTCGGCTCCGAGGCGCTGCTGCTCATCCGCAACGAGAAGATCGCCGCCGTACACTCCGGCGATGCGCGGGATTATTCGATCCTGCTCATCGACACGCTGCTTTCGGAGCTCCAGAAGGGCCTGGATGAGCGCTTCCCCGGCGCGGAATTCGAGAGCGGCTACACGGACCACAGCATGACCAGTGCGTCCTTCCTGTTGCCAAAGCAGCGGGACGATCTTCTGGCAGCCTACCGCAAAACTCTTGAGGCACAGGGGAAATCGGCCCTCGCGGCGAAACTCACCCCCGGCATCCGCTTCACCACCTCCGACGTGGGGATCTCCAGCGCGAAGATTTCGGCGCTGCTGCTGGGCCTCGACATGCCGATCCAGATCGGCGGCGTCATCGCCGTGGAGCACCGCTGGGAGAAAACCCCCGCCGATTTCGCCGAGGCGATACAGAAGGCCTTCGCCAAGTTCGGCGACGCCGTGGCAAAGCTGGAGAAGCTGGCGCACATCCCCCTGGCAAACCCAGTCAACGCAATGACAGCGGTGTGCAAGAAGCTGTCGCTGCCCAAAAAGCCGGCCATGGAGGCCATCAGCATGTTCGAGATGACCTGCGGCTCCTCGCCGACGGCCCACGACGTGTTCATGGCTTTGCAGGAGATCCTGTTCCTACTCAAAACCGAGCACACGCCTGCGGCGAAGCTGCTGTCAGTGGAGGAATCCATCGCCCGGGCACTGAGCTTTCGCTGGCCGGACTTCGACCTGGCAAAGGCGGTGAGCTACTGATGGCTGCTCCGATTCTGCTCTGCGATACCGCGGGCATGACCCGCGAACGCTGGCTGGACTGCCGGATGCACGGCCCGGCGGGCACGATTCCCTACACGCTCGGCGGCAGCGATGTCTCCGTTGTGCTGAGTTCAAGCCCCTGGACCACGCCGCTGGAGCTCTGGCGTATCAAAAAAGGCCTCATGAAGCCCAACGACGGCGCCAACGCCACGGCCAAGGAGATGGGGCACCTCATGGAACCCATCGTCGCGCTGTGCTATGCCAAAATGACCGGCAACACGATCATCGAGGACACCGGGCTGTACCAGCACGCGGATTATCCCTGGGCCCTTGCCAACTTGGATTACAGGCTGGAGGAGGGCGGCATGCAAGGCGTGCTGGAATGCAAAACCACGACCTACCACAAAGCCGGCGACTGGACCGACGACCAGATCCCGTATTATTACGAGCTTCAGGTGCGTTTTTACCTGGCCGTGATGGATCTGGACTTCGCCGACATCGCCTGCATGTGGGGCTTTAACCCTGAAACCGATATGGCCATCCGCCGCGTCAACCGCGACCGGGCCATTGAGGCGTACATCTTCGAGCTGCTGGACGCGTTCATCGCCAGCCTGCACGGCAACACCCCGCCTGACATGAGCGGCGTGAAACCGGAACTGGCCATGGCAGCCCTAGCGCGTGTCTACGGCGCCAGCCAAGCTGGCTTGCCCACCCTCGAATTCGGGGCAAGGCAGGAAAAGGACATCCGGCGGCTCGCCGAGCTGCAGGAGGACATGACTACGCTGCGGGATCAACTCGCGGCAAAAGAAAGGGAGGTTACCGCGCACTCTGTGCGAATTGCCGAAGTGATGAAAACCCACGAGCACGGCGTGCTGGAGCTGCCGGGCAAGCATTACAAGGTTGACTTTGTCACCCGTGTGACCCGCCGGCCCGACAGCAAAGCGCTGAAGGCGAAATATCCTGCCGCCTACGCTGACGTGCTCAAGGCATCCGAGAGCAGGAAAATCAAAATCACGGTCGAGCCCACGTAGGGCGGAAAGGAAATTATCATGCTTGAAAACAAATTTGACCTCCCGAGGAATTGGGAGCAGGACCTGGAAGCCGCGCTGCTGCGGCACGGCAGACGGGAAAACAGGATCTACATCTGCTCGCCCCTGCGGGGCGCGGACTGGAAAGAAGTCCAGCGCAACATGCTGGCGGCTCGGTTCTACATGTACCTTATCTGGGTGTATGACCGTCAGGTAGCCCGCGCGCCCCACGCGTATTTACCGCTCCTCTACTGCGACGATGTTCCCAAGGAACGCGGCGACGCGATTACCTGGGGGATGCGCCTGGTGGCGAACTGCGGCGGGCTGTACGTGTGCGGCAACCGGATCACCGAAGGAATGCGCGGCGAAATCAAGCACGCGATCACCTTCCAAAGGCCTGTCACTGTGTTCAACCCGGACATCTTCGATGAGGTCGATGCTATGTTCCGGAAAGCCCGCGCGGACCGTATGCTGCTGATCATTGAAACTGAGCGGCAATACAAGAAGCTCGGCCTCAGCGCCGAGGAGCTGTTCGAGGGGGTGCCATGTGATGACTGAGTTCTACCGCCCCGTTGACCTGCGCTCCCGCGCGGCCATGACGGCATACCTGAAGAACCACTTCCGCTATGACACCGAGAATAGTTGGAATCGCTCCACCTCCTACGCCTGCAACCTGAAGGTGCAACACCTGGGTCTGGAGCATGACCTCGTCATGCAGTTGTTCGATCTGGTCAATCTGCCTGAGTTTTACGAGCCCCTAAACGACCTTTGCCGGGAGTTTGACAGAGCGCACGATTATCGCTGGCAGGTTGGCTTTAATGGCCGCAGCGGCGGGTATTTGGTGCTCTATCAGGGCGGACGGCAAGGCAAGCAAGTTTTCTGCCAGCCCGGCCTTTCTACCGATATGGGAGAAGACTTCGAGGACTGGGAGATGTTCCAGCTGCGCGAGCGCGTCAAGCTGGTGCAGGAATTCGACCGGCTCTGCGACGCCATCGTACAGGAGGCCATCTATATCGCGCTGAATTACGAGATTACGGAAGAAACCTACATCGTCCAGGCGACGCGGCAGGTTTTGACCCCCGTAGCGGCATGAGAGGAGGGCCTGTATGATATGCAGTTTTCAGCGGTTGCTCTATCCCAAGTGCACGCCGGCGCAATACGATGGCAGCTATGCCGTGGCGCTGTTCCGGCCGCACGAAAGGGTGCTTGACGCAAGAGGGTCCCCCCAGAGTCAGGTCAAGGTGGTGGGCCAGTGTCTGCCCCTGGCCGACGGCCTGCAGTTTCAATTGCACGGGCACTGGAGCAAAGACCCGAAATACGGCCCCCAGTTCGAGCTGGAAAGCTATGAAAACCTCATCGCCCCCGGCAGGGAAGGCATCGTTGCCTACCTTGCTTCGGGGCTGCTGAAAGGCATCGGGCGCAAAACCGCCGATCGGATCTATGACCGCTTCGGCGACGACACCCTGGACGTCCTTGACAACGACCCCGAAGCGCTGCTCAAAATTCCCGGCATCAGCCCGGCCAAGCTCAGCCGCATCGTTGACGGCTATCTGTTGTCCCGCGGGGCGCGCGAGGTGGTTTCCCTCCTCGCGCCCCACGGCGTGGGCGCCAACCGGGCGGTGAAAATCTTCCGGCAGTTCGGCTCCCGGGCTGCGGAGATCGTCAAAAACCATCCTTATCAGCTGTGCGAGATGTCCGGCATCGGCTTTCTCACAGCGGACGCCATCGCCAAAAGCATGGGCCTCGCGCCCCTGTCCGGCGAGCGCATCCGCGCCGGGCTGTTGCAGGTGCTGAAGGACGCCGAAACCAAAGGGCATCTCTGCCTGGAAAAGCAAAAGCACCGCAGCCTGTGCGCCGAACTCCTTGACACGCCTGGCCTGACGGATTTGGCCGTCATGGAGGAGGCGGATGAGCTGCTGCGGGACGGTGCGCTGGCAGCCTACCGGGATCATGTGTACCGTGCTGTTACCGCGCAGGCGGAACAGGGCATCGCCCGCCGCGTGCAGGAACTGCTGGATGCATCCACCGCCAAACTCAAACTGGACGTAAACGCGGAGATTTGGCAGGAGGAATCAAACCAGGGTTTCGGTCTGGCGCCCGAGCAGCGGCAGGCGGTGCAAACCTGCCTGCGTTCGCCCCTGAGCATCATCACGGGCGGCCCGGGCACAGGGAAAACCCTCGTACAGCGGTTCCTGCTGAACATCTACCGCCGCGAGCATCCGAACGCCAAGATCGTCTGCTGCGCCCCCACGGGCCGCGCGGCGCGGCGCATGGAGCAGACCACCGGGCAGCCCGCGTCCACGATTCACAAGGCCCTGGGCCTGCTTGCGGGTGAAGACGGCACTTTCAACGAGCCGAAGCCCCTGCAGGCCGACTTGGTTCTGGTGGATGAGGTATCCATGCTGGATGTGTTCCTGGCGCGGCACCTGCTGAACGCCGTCCCCGACGGGTGCCAGTTGGTGCTCGTCGGCGACGCCGACCAGCTGCCCTCCGTGGGCCCCGGCGCCGTGCTCAGCGAACTCATCGCCTGCGGGCGTGTGCCGGTGGTCAAGCTGGACAAGGTGTACCGCCAAAACGCCGGTAGCTTGGTTGCAACCAACGCAGCATTGATCCGACATGGCGATACCGCGCTGGAATACGGTGCGGACTTTAAGATTGCCGATTCCGATGATTTGGAGGTTTCCGCACATCTGATGGAGCGGCACTATCTGCAGGAGGTGCAGCGCTGCGGCGTGGACAACGTCGCCCTGCTGACACCCTTCCGGCAGAAAACCGCCACCGGGGCCAATGCCCTCAACGAACGCCTGCGGGAGCTTATTAACCCCGCCGGGCCCGGCAGACCCGAGCTCGCCAGCGGCAAGCGCTGCTTCCGACTGGGCGACAAGGTGATGCAGGTCAAGAACAAGGGCGATGTCAGCAACGGCGATGTGGGTTATGTGCGGCAGGTGATCAAGTCTGAGGATGAAGCCTCGCTTACCGTGGATTTCGGCGATGGCCGCGCGGCTGAGTACGACAGCTCCGAACTGGAGTTGCTTGAATTGGCCTACGCCTCCACCGTGCACAAATCCCAGGGCAGCGAGTACCAGACGGTGATCATCAATCTGCAAAACGTCCATTACATCATGCTCAAACGCCCGCTGGTCTATACGGCCATCACTCGGGCAAAGCAGCGGGTGATCCTGGTAGGGGAACGCAAAGCCCTCGCCATGGCCATCCGTACAACCGACACTGAACGCCGCGGCACCATGCTTGCCGCGCGGATCAATGAAAAGGAGAATGCTACATGACCATGCTCGAAAAACTGCAAGCCCAAAAGACGGCGCTGGTTGCCCAGATGGAGGAATCGGCCCTCACCCCGGAACAACTCTGGCTATTCCAGGAGTTCAACTACCGCATTGAGGTGTTTGAATCCTGCCAGATGTTCTGCCGCTCGGCCCCCCGCACAACCGAGACGCAAGTCCTCGGGCTGCACTACAAGGTGGTGGACGCCTACATCCGGCACCTCTCGCAAGAGCGCCAGTACGGTAAGCGCGGCAACGCCGCCACGACCGAAGGGAGCAACGACGAAACGCAGCAGAAGCACCGCGCGGCGGCCCTTGAGAACCTGAACCGGGTCATCATTGACTACCGCAAGCGGTTCCAGAGCTTCCGCGCCGACACAGCGGAACAATACGCCGCGGCCATCGATCAGGTACTGCACAACGTGCTGATCGCCTGGACCCAGCACCGCCAATGCTATGTTGAAATAAAAAAGGAGGACTAAAAAATGTCTACAACCCAAGACCTGATCCGTGGCATCAATGCCGTGGAGGGCTTCGATCCGGCCACCCTGGCAGTGGATTACACCGACCTGAACACGGGCGAACAGCGTAAGCGCCTGCCTGTCATGGCGCAAATCGCCTGGTTCCGTCTGAAGCACCCCGATGGGCGTATCGCAATCTCGGTGCAGGCCGTCAAGGACTATTTTGTCGCCACGGCCCGGGTATACGTGCATTACAATGACCCGCCGGAAAATTTCCTCGCCGAGGCCAGCGCTGCTCGTGGGAAGTCTGCCGAACAGCCAACCATTTCGCCCCGCGAATGGGCGCAAACTGCCGCCGTCGGCATCGCCCTGCGCAACGCCGGCTTTGGCTTACAGTTCCATGCCGCCGGGGAGGGCTTCGATTCGCCCGCGGTGGATGAACTCGGCGCCGGCGCGCCTGCTGCTGAGGAGGCTTCCAAGCCGGAAATCGTGCCGAAGCTCGCACCCGAAGCGGAACCGGAAGTGCTGACCTACGAAAAGGCGTTGCTGCTGCCGTGCCCAATCACCAAGTATAGCGGCAAAACGCTGGGCGAGGTAGCAAGGATTGATCCAAAAGCCCTGGTTTGGGTCGTTGAGAAATTCACCGGCGATCCAAAGCTGAAAGAGGGCGCCAGGCTCATCTGCGACCGCGCCATGCAGGCTGCCGCATAAGGCGAAAACGACAAAGGGGGAGCAAGGCGACTTGCTCCCCCGGAAAGGACCGCTCCATGTTATATACCATGATGGATATACTGCCCATGCTGGGCCTGCCAGACCCGCCGCAGCGCCGCCCGGATTATTACGTCCCGTGCCCCTGCTGTGACCACGGCCGCGACAAGCACCTGAACATCGACCTGGTTAAAGATGTATACCGTTGCCCCCGCTGCGGGATATCCGGCGGTGTATTTGACCTCTACTCCCTGTACACCGGGATCCCCCGCGAGCAGGTGTTTGAGGATCTGAAGTCCAAGTTTGCTTACAGGGAGACGCCTGTCGTGCGTAAGCCGCAGCCGCGGCACGAGACTACCGAACCCCCCTGCGCTGACATCACCCTGCGGGACGCGGCATATAGGGCACTATTGCAAAAGCTGTCGCTGGCGTCGGACCATCAGCGAAACCTTATAAACCGGGGCCTGTCGTCCGAAGCGATTGCCCAGAACGGCTACCGCACCACACCACTTGTGGGCATGAAAGCCCTTGCCAAGCAACTGCTTGCCGAAGGGCATGGCCTCGCCGGTGTGCCTGGCTTCTTCTGCGAAGACGGCCAATGGAGCTTCGTGCCTGAGCAGCGCGGCCTCCTGATCCCCGTGCGGGATGTGCAGGGCCGCATTCAGGGCCTACAGGTCCGGCGGGATAATACGGAGAAGCGTAAGTTCCGCTGGGTCTCCAGCGCGAGCTATCCTGACGGCTGCCGTGCCGAGGGCTGGACGCATTATATTGGCCCAACCCGGGAGAAAATCATCTTGATCGAGGGCCCGCTGAAAGCAGACGTGGTGCATCACCTCACCGGCCAGACCGTACTTGCCGTGCCCGGCGTGAACGCCCTGACGCAGCTGGAGAAAACCCTGCTGGAACTCAGGCAGCGCGGGGTACAGCATATCATGTCTGCCTTCGACATGGATTTTCTGAAGAACTTCTATGTGCAGAACGGCTACGCCGAACTCACCCGCAAGCTGTGTGCGCTGGGTTTCCGCTACGGCACCTACCTGTGGAACCCGGACTACAACGGCTTGGATGACTACGTTTGGGAGGGTTGCCTGCGGGCCAAGGTATGAGTATAGTGACAGGATGAAGCGCCCTTCGCAGTGAAGGGCGCTTTTGCTTTGTAACCAAAACTATATACTTTTGGTGACGAGCGCTGACTCAATGGCCGCCGCTGTCCGTAGAAGAATATCCTCTCGTTGGCGCTGTGCTACGAAATACGAACCGATTGGCAGCCCGCCGGGCGTCCGCCCGATGGGGAGCGTCATGCTGGGGAACCCTGTTGCCGCGGCCAGGCCGGAATTCGCCGCTGTCATGAAAAACAGGTCGATCCCGTGTTCGTCAAATAGATCGTCAAAGTCGCGGATTGCCAGTTCCCGCGCCTCCAGGGCACTCAAGTATTCGGGCGCCGTTAGGGTAGCTGGTGTGTTCTCAGCCTCAATGAGGGTTCCTTGGCCATAGCGCAGCGCAATGTCGGCGTACCGCTGGTTGTACGCGATGATTTCAGCCAGATTTTGCGGGATGGCTGGATTGTTCATCGACCGCAAATACCGGTTGACTCCATATTTGAATTCATGCCGCATGATGGGGCCCAAAAACTCTCCGGCGCGGATGTTATGCGCCGGGAGTTCTACACACTGCGCGCCGCAGGCTTGCATGACGCTGACCAGGTTCTCGTTGGCCTCCAGCCAGTCAGGGGCTTCCATCTCGTCCGTAAACATGCGGCAAATGCCGACGCGAAGCCCTTGCAACCCTGGCGCCGGCGCGTCATACCGCCTGCCTGCCAAAACACCCAGCAGGATCCGCGCGTCGTCGGCGCAGCGCGCAATGGGGCCCGCTGTGTCGAGGGTGAAAGAGATGGGGAGGATGCCCATGTTGCTGACCAAGCCCGCGGTGGGCTTAATACCGATCACCCCGGCGTACTGGGCGGGGGATATAATGGAGCCGCAGGTTTCCGTACCCACCGCCGCCGCGCACAGCCCCGCGCCGACTGCGACGGCGCTGCCCGTGCTGGAGCCGGAGGGATCTGCCGCGGAATCGAACAGGTTCAACACTTGCCCGCCGCGGGAACTGTAGCCGTTGGGCATGTCCCCGGCCATGTAGTTCGCGAATTCCGTCATGTTCGCTTTGCCGAGGACCACCGCGCCCGACGCGCGCAGCAAACGCACGATGGGCGCATCCGTCTGCGCAACGTTTCTCGCCAGGGCGATAGACCCCGCGCCGGTGACCATACCGGCGGCATTGATGTTGTCCTTTATAAAAACAGGGATGCCGTGAAGCGCTGTGTTTTTATCCGTGCTCGCGTCCAGGGCACGGGCGTCGAAAAAGGCTTCCGGGTTGATTTCGCTCACAGCGCAAAGGCGTTTGTTCTCCTCCGCGGCCGCGAGGAATTGTTGCACCAGCGCGCGGGAGGTCAATGCGCCGCTGCGCTGCGCCTGGAGCATTTCGGCTATGGTCATCATCAATACTACCAGCTTCATTCATACTTCGTTATAATACCTGTCACCATACATCGGCGCCATGCTCATAAAGCAGTCAGGGCGCCTCGCTGTCGCTTTCCCACGCCGGCGAAAACTCCCTGTCCTTAAACAGCGCCGCCAGGCCGCTGAGCTGCTTGAGCCGCAGCAGCTCGTCCCTGTCCATGCCGATGTTCTTCATGATCCAGTCGTCTCCCAGCCCGGCCTCCACCAGCTGCGCCACGATGGTGGTCATCAGGTCGATGGAATGCACCCCGCGGGCCCGGTTGTGGCGGATGGTGCTGGCCATGCGGCTGGTCAGGGGCTTGTCGATCACGGTCACGGGCAGGCAATTGCCCTCGCGCTGCGCAATTTCTGGCGTCAGCACCATAGCCATATAGCGGTGAAAACCGTCCACGATCTCAAAGCAGTCCTCGCCCGCCAGGTAATAACACACAAGCGGCATGGTGTAGCCATCCTCCAGGATGGACCGGACCAGCAGCTGCATTTCAGGCGGCGGCACGGCGTTCGGGTTGTAGGCGTTGGCCCGGATTTTTCCCACGGGCACACGAAAGACACAATACGCGGGGCTCACATACGCGGGGCCCATGTGCGCGGGGCTGTATTTGCCGGGGATCAATCGCTCCATAGCGCCATGGCCTCCTTCGCTTTCTGCAATTCGTCTTTCGTAGGCCCGAAGCCCATGTACCGGCAGGACGTGTCGTTCTTCAGTATCGTCACGCACATCCGCTTATAGCTGGGCACCAGGCGGAAGTCCTTGATGTCCGGCAAATCGTCCGGGTACTCGTAAAACCGGACCACCTCGTATTCGCTGTTGTATCTCCGGTTGCCAACTGGCTTGCCCAGGCTTTCAAAAGCCATACCGGTATTGCGCATCTGCTCCACCACCGCGACCGGCAGCGCCCCGCCCTTTTCCAGCCAGTATTTCTTGGAGGACCTGAATTTGCGCTGGTAGATCTCCCTCGTTTTCGTTGGCAGGGTTTTTAGCAGGAACGAAACGTAGCTCTGCCAGGTGTGGCCTTCGGGCAGCGAGATTTCCTTGTAGCCCACCGCCCTGGTCCCGCCGTAGATCGCCCCGAAGTTCGCGCCGTTCACCCGGCCCACCAGGCGGCTCCAGGTGTTCGGCTCGATGGCGCGGAACAGCTTGAGGGAATCCACCCCGCACTCGTGGAAGGGGTTGGCCACCCGCATGTCCCCCAGGGGCACGCCCGCCATGTAGTACAGGTCGTACAGTTTGTTATAGTCAAAGCCGAACCGGGCGTTGGCGGTCCAGATGTCCTCCGTCGTCCAGTCGTATAACGGGTAAAAGTTGTATACATTCCTGGCGACGCGGGTGCTCCAGGCAATCGTCCCGTACATACTGAACGCGTTGCTGCGCGTGACGGCGCGGTAGCGGTGCAGGCTTTCCTGGGAGCGGATGCCCACCAGCACGGCGGTGCGTTTGGCCCCTCTTTCCTCATGTAGCCAGCGCCCGAACTTGGTCTGGAAAATGTAGTCCGACATGCCCGCGTGGAAAAATGAAAACGGGTGGTTTTCCAGCGTGATTGCCCCGGGCGGCCGTTCCTTCAGCCAGAGGTGTTTTTCGTCCGGGTTCCAGGGCATCCAGGTGGACTGGTACATGGACACGCCGCAAGATGCGGAAATCGGCATGCACAGGTGGTAATAATCGAAATCAGGGTATTTTCCCATACAGCGCGTTATGTAGTCGATGGTATGCTGATAATTGCCCTCGTAATCCAGGTGGTAGATGGACACCCTGGCGGCGGGCCTGTGCGCCGCGTAATACTGATTCAGCAGCTCCAGCAGCAACCCGGAGTCCTTGCCCCCAGAGAAGGCGACGACCACGTGGTCAAACTTGGCGAATATGTATTCCAGCCGCTCCGTCAGTGCCTCGTAGACATTTTTATCAACGTACCTTTTCCCCATGCAGCCCTCCCAAACACAAGGTAATGCGACAGTTCTTGCAAACCTTGCAGTGGGTTTATTATATCACTTTTTGGGGTGGGTTGTCAACAACGAGGCGCTATGGGAACCAGCGCAATACGCTTTGAAGCTCCGCCACCGCAAAAAAAATACGTATTTTTGTTGCAAACCCGCCCTCTCGGCGGTGTAATAGAATAAACCTAAAAAACAGGAGGATCTATCATGGTAATCGCAGTAGACACGGGAAACGCGGAAATTACAACCGTCAATTTCAGATTCTGTTCCGGCCTTGCCGAGCATCGCGTCAAGCCGCTGTCCGACGAATACATTGAGTACGGGGGGAGCTTCTGGACGCGCTCGAACGACCATATTCCCTATGTACGCAATAAGGCTGCGGACAAGCGCTTCTTTGTCTTAACCCTCTTCGCCATCGCGAAAGAGCTGAAAAAGGCAGAGAAACTCAGGGCATTCAACGAGGTCGACCTGGCTGTGGGGCTGCCGCCGGGGCATATGGGCGATCTGCGCGATAGCTTCGAGCAATACTTCAGGAGGGAAAGCCCGGTGCATTTCGCCTACAACGGCGCCCCCCTGACCATTGCAATCCGCAATGTATTCGTATACGCGCAGGGATTCGCCGCCATGGCGCCCAGATTTGAACAACTGATGCAGGTCAAACGCATATATGTCGTGGACATCGGCGGCATAACCACGGACGTGCTGCTCCTGTGCAACGGCATGCCGGACAAATACTACAGCCTGGAGATCGGCATCATTGCGCTGGAAAACACGCTGATCGGCAGGGTCAGCGCGCGGCATGACATGACAATTGAAGCAGACCATATCGAAATGGTGCTGCAAGGGCAGGAGACCCTGCTGCCCGCGGAAGTACGGGAAACCATTACCGAGGCCGCGCAGCAACACGCGGACGTCATTCTGGAAAGGCTGCGCGAGATGAAGATTGATTTGCGTTCCGATTCAGCGATATTCATTGGCGGCGGCTCCATTTTGCTGCATGAATATCTGGAGACCTCGCCCATGGTCACGCAGCCCGAGTTCATCCTGGAGTCGAACGCCAATGCCGTAGGGTATCAGAGGTTGGCGGAAGCGCAGCTGAGAAAGAACGCTGGTGGCATATGAAGACCGCGAAGGGCTACCGCTATACGCTGCAATTCCCGGACGTGACGGCGTACCAGCGGCAGATCGGAGAATTTTTGGAGCAGCTTGGCTCGAAAAAGAGCCGCTTCATTGTCATGGCGCTGAGCGAATATCTTGCGGAGCATCCCGAGAAAATGAAAGCAAGCGGAAAACTCCATCCAAGCATAGGCAGCTTCAGCAGGGACGACATGAAGGACATCGTCCGGGAGGTGCTGGCGGAAAGGGGGATGGTGATCCAGTTGTCTGACGAAGCACAGCCCGCAGAACCCAGCGACGCGAGTGTGAACGCAATGTTGGAGAGCATGAAGGCTTTTATGTGAAAACATACCACTATATGCGACGCAATCCATCTTTTTGACGGATTGCGTCGCTTTTGTGTCTTAAAAACCGCTTTCTCATAGTATATGGCTAAAGCAGAAGAGAAAGCGAGAAGCCTACAGTGCAGGGGTCAGCAAGGGGACAAGGCGATACCGCAATCGTCCACCCAGCACCCCCACGAAATCTTTGGTTTCGTGAGGTTGATCGTGGGACGGTTGTGGGTTTCCCTGCTGCTTTTGCCGGAGAGAAGGGAGGTGAGGCCTATGCTCGTTATCATGCGCTAAATACCTGCCCTCAGCAAATATTTAGAATGCATGCCATCTTGGCATGTCACCAGTCGGGGTGGCATGTCCAGGAGGCATGAAAGATGATATGCGATGAAATTCGGGCTATGTACACAACTTACATAGGCCGCGTGGCAGGCTATGCGCGCCAGGAATACCTGCGCACCCTGCTGCAACAGCACCGGGAGATTCCATTGGAAGAGTTGTCGGAGGAAACACTCGGCTTGGTTGAAGACAGATATTTCCCGAATGAGTTTGAGCTTGCGGAAGAGCGTCTTTCGCGGGCGGTGAACGAGCTCCCGCTGCTTCGGCGGCGGGTTCTCAGCATGCTGTTCGTCGAGCAGTTGACTGCCCCGGAGGTTGCCGAAAAGCTGGGTTGTTCCGTCAATTACGTCTACAACGAGAAGCACCGCACACTGCGGAAAATCCGGGATATGATGGAGGGCGATGATCATGACCAATGAAATCTTTGTTGGCCTGTTGGTACGCGCCATTGACGGCGACAGCGAGGCCATGTCCTTGATTCTGCAAGAATACGACCCGTTGTTCCGGCGGCTTGCCACAGCTGAAAGCGGCCTTGACGAGGACTGCTACCAGTACATCCGCCTGCGGGCCTTCGAGATGACCCGGCGCTTCAGAATACCGCCGGAAAAAATTTTTTGAAAACTGCGAGAAAACGAAGAGTGTTTGTCATTATCCTTATGAAGACATCCCGCACCTTGACAAACAGGCCCTGCGCCTCATACTCTTCCCCTCAACACATTCCTGAACGGCGAGCGGCTATCCCTCCGGCCCGGCAACCCGGAGCCAAGAGTACATAAACGCGGGCGGCCTCGCGTCCGCCATGACCCGTTCCAGGGATGCAGATGTGGCAAGTCTGGTGGCCCTGTAGCCAGGGGCGTTGAGGGATCACTCTACTTTGAAAGGATCTGATTCAATGAACAGAACCATTCAGCCCACCGCGTATAAATGCCTGGAGGATATCCCCGCTACATTCGGGCCGGCAGAACTGGCCGGAATCATGGGGATTTCCCGGAACAAAGCATATGACCTGGCCAATGCACCGGATTTCCCGAAGCTGCGTATCGGCCGGCGTATCGTAATCAGTAAAAAGCACTTTACCGCCTGGCTTGATGAAAAAATGCAGGTAGAGGAACCTTTTTGAGCAAAAGTAAATTCGCTGTTGTTTTTGGTGTCAGTTAGCGGTATAATGTATAAGGGGCTGTTGCCCCCGCCGCACCTTGACAAGTGAAAGCTACCGCAAGAACCTTTTGCTCATATGAAATTACAGAAAGGTGTTTCAAAATATGAGCAAAAAAGCAAATGGCGAAGGTTCTATCACCAAGCGCGCTGACGGCCGCTTCATGGGCCGTTATACGTTGGACGGCAAGCGCAAAACGGTTTACGGCAAAACGCACGCCGAGGTGCGGGACAAGATCCGTAAAATCATGAGCGACGTCGCCAGCGGCGAGTACGTGGAGCCGAACAGCCTGACCGTCGCCGCGTGGCTGAAGGAATGGCTGGAGGTGTATGCACTGCCAACCGTCAAGCAGTCCACCTATGTATCCTATGAGGGCTATGTGCGGCTGCACCTCACGCCGGAACTTGGCAGCATCAAACTGGTGCAACTGTCCACCGAGAGCATTCAGCGCTTCTTCAACAGGAAGAAGAAAACGCATTCCCCAAAGTATCTGCGCAACATATTCAACATGTTCCACGCGGCGCTGGACCAGGCTGTAGTGAACAGGAAGCTCAACCGCAATCCCACGTTTGGCGTAAAGCTGCCGCAGATACCCGCCAAGGAAATGCGCGTGCTGTCCAAGGAGGAGCAGGCGGGCCTGCAGGCTGCCGTGCACCAGCAGCCTGAGTTGCAGGCATTCGCAATCATTTTTGCCTTGAGCACCGGCGTGCGCCTGGGAGAACTGCTTGCTTTCCAGTGGAAGGACATCAACGAGCAGAGGAAGACCATCAGAGTGCGCCGGACCCTCGGCCGACTGCAGAAAGTGGATGCGAACGGTACAGTCGCCCTGCGCTCCAATGTGGCCGATCCTTCGGCTCACAGCACCGAGATTGCAATCCGCACGCCGAAGACCACGACCTCCCTACGGGAGATTCCCCTGTTTCCAGAGCTTTGGGAGGGCCTGATGGAATACCAGAAAAAGCAGCTGGAACTGATCGACGCAATGAGCGTGGATTACGACGACAAGGATTACATCTTCTGCACGGCCAAAGGGAAAGCGCATGATCCCCGTGTGTTCGAGGATATCTACAAGCGCGCGCTGAGCGATGCCGGGATAGCTGATGCCACGTTCCACTCGCTGCGCCACACCTTTGCCACCCGGGCACTGGAATCCGGAATGGACATCAAAGTGCTCTCGGCCATTTTGGGACATGCCCAAGCATCCACCACCCTCAACCGCTACGGCCACGCCCTGCCGGACCACAAAAGGCTCAGCATGGAAAAAATGCGCTCTTTTTATGTAGGCGAGTTGCCGTAAGGGGCAGGTTGACGCCACTTATTGGTGTCAGCTTTTTTCGCCCGAATTGGTGTCAGACCCATTTTTTTCGAGTTTGGGGAGAGCGGACTGGGGCGGCATGGCTGGCGTCAAAAATCTGGTTGGTGTCAAAAATGGTGTCAATTGGATTTCGGCTGTGGCTTCAGCCTTGATTTTCCGCTTCGTTTCAGCAAGCTATAACCGGAGGACAGGGAAAGCCCCGAATTGGTGTCAATTGGTGTCAAACGCTCAAACGGCCAGATGAAAAAGCGGCAAAAAAAGTGGGAAGCCTTGATAATCAAGGCTTCCGTGGTTGCGGGGGAGGGACTTGAACCCACGTCCTCCGGGTTATGAGCCCGACGAGCTACCAACTGCTCTACCCCGCGATCTGAAGTTTTTAACATCCTTGCGGCGCTTTCGCGAGAAAGGAACTCTGTG
>WQTL01000505.1 GCA_009786275.1 Bacillota bacterium
CCTGGCCTGGCTGGCGCAGCTGAACCCCGCCGCCATCGCCGCCATCTCAGGGGTGTTCAGCATCCTGGAGAAGGGCAGCGGCTCCATCCCCCCGGCCGTCATGGCCTCCGACGCCGCCGACGTGCTGCAAAGCATCCTACTGTTCTCGTTCCTGATCTGCGAGTTTTTCAGGCGCTACGAGATACGAATCAAGAAGCCGGAAAAAAATGTAGAGACGCACGGCAGTGCGTCTCCCGCAGAGCAGGAGGTGGCCCCATGAACACCTTCGTGAATTTCCTGCGGGCGTCCATCCTGGCGGGCACGCCCCTGCTCTTCGGCACCCTGGGCGAGGTCATCAGCGAGAAGGCGGGCAACCTCAACCTGGGCGTGGAGGGCATGATGTGGGTGGGGGCCCTGGCGGGGTTCTTCACGGCCTACAGCACGAACAGCGCGCCGCTGGGCATCCTGGCCGCCTTCGGCGCGGCGGCGGCCTGCGCGGCTTTGTACGCCTTCCTCACCGTCACCGTGCGCGCCAACCAGAACGTCGCGGGCCTCACGCTCACCACCTTCGGCATCGGCATCTCCCTGGTGCTGGGCTACCGCATGACGAACGCCCTGGGCGGCGCGCCGCAGATTCCCGCCGAGGTAAAGGCCCGCTTGGCGGCCTTCGAGCTGCCGTTGATCGGCAAAATCCCTTGGCTGGGCCGGGTGCTGGAGCAGGGCCCGCTCACCTGGCTCGCCATCGCGCTGTGCGTCGCCGCGGCGATTGTGTACGGCAAAACCCGCCTGGGGCTGCATATCCGCTCTGTGGGCGAGAACCCCGCCGCCGCGGACGCCGCGGGCATCCGCGTCTCGCTGCTGAAATACGCCAGCGTCATCCTGGGCGGGGGAATCTGTGGCATCGGCGGGGCGTTCATGAGCCTGGTGACGGGCGGCGGCCTGTGGCAGCCCGCGGGCATCGTCAACGGCTCCGGCTGGATTGCCGTGGCCCTGGTGATCTTCGTGCGCTGGAACCCCATGCTGGCCGTGCCGGGCGCGTTCGTATTCGGGGCCTTCCGCTCGATGAACTACTACATCCCCGACAGCGTGGTCTCCATCCCGCAGGCCTTCTACCAGATGCTGCCCTTCGTGCTGACCATCGTGGTGCTGGTGATCTCCGGCCTGCGCAAGAAGGGGCGGCACGCGCAGCCGGCGGCACTGGGCGCGAATTATTTCCGGGAGGAACGGTAGCGGCTCCCCCCGGCCTGCGGCCGCCCCCCTCGCAAGCGGAGGGGGCATAACGCAAAAACCAAAAAGGCCTCCGCAGCGTTGCCGCGGAGGTCTTTCCGTTGTTCGGGATGGTTTTCCTTACGCGAGGAAACCCTGGATCGTCGCCCAAAGATTCGTAAAGAATGCAACGATCGCGTCCCACTGTGCGGTCAGCCAAGCAATGACAGCGTCCATGTTGCACCTCCTTTCCTTGATATAATGGGGCCCGGGAATAATATACCATATGAGACAGAGTTTGTCAACAAAAACTTTCAAATTGTGTCGATTTTTTACGGCGTCCGGAAATCCACGATGGCGCTGCTGCCGCTGACCTGGGGCAGCTTGCCGTCCCATTTCTGGATCTTCTCGTATTCCACCAGGTTGGGCGTCAGGGATTCCGCCAGCTTGCGGTTGGCCTCCGCCTGGGCCTCGGCTTTCACCAGGATGGCCTGGGCCTCGGACTCGGCGGCCTTGGCGGCGGCCTCCGCCTTCACCACCCGCTGCTCCTCCTCCGTGCGCACGCGGATGAGCTGCTGCTGGGCCACCTGCTTCTCCTCGATGGCCTTGTTGAAGGCCTCGCTGAAGTCGAAGTTGACGATGTTGAACTCCCGCACCTCGATGCCGTAGGTGGAGACCTTCGCCTCCAGGCCCTGGGCGATCTCCGCGCCCACCTTGGCGCGTTCGGTGATGAGCCCCTCGGCGGTGTACTTGGCGGTGACGGACTTCACGCACTCCTGCACGGCGGGGGCCAGAATCTTGTCCATGTAGAGCTGCGCGCCTATGTTCTTTACGATGTCCACGGATGCGCCGACCTTCACGCTGAAGTTCACCGCGATGCGGCTGGTCACCGCCTGCAAGTCCTTCGACACCGCGTTGGCGTCCACCTCCAGCTTTTGGATCTGGTTGTTGACCATCTCCACGCTCTGGACGAAGGGCGCCTTGAGGTGCACGCCGTTGGTGAACACCTTGCCGCGCGGCGCGCCCAGGGTCTTCACCACGCCGGTGTTGCCCACCGGAACATAGGTAAAGCCGGACAGCACCACGATCAGCGCGAAGATGGCGATCACCACGCCCAGGGCGGCTTTCTTCCCTTTCCCGTTTGCCATAACAATGCCTCCTTGTGAAATATTTGATCCCGCGCAAAGTGTATCATATTTACGCGAAGTTTGCAAGAAAATCTTGCGCCGTGGTTAAATCTGACTGAAAATCGACCGCCTCGCCCTTGTACAGGTACACCCGGGGCACGCGGCGGCTCACGCGGCAGGCGGTTTCGTAGTTGAAGCTGGCGCTCATCGCGCCGATCTCCTCCATCGTGACGCGGCAATCCCCCTCCCCGCCCAGCAGGATCACCTCGTCCTCCATGCGCACGCCGGGGATATCCGTGACGTCCGCCATGCACATATCCATGCACACGCGGCCCAGAATCGGCGCGTACCGGCCCCGGATGATCACATGCCCTTGGTTGGAAAGCGCGCGGGGGTATCCGTCGGCGTAGCCCACGGGCAGGGTGGCCACCCGAGTTACTCTCTGCGTGCTAAATGTATGCCCGTAGCTGATGCCCGTGCCGGGCGGCACGGTTTTCAGGTGGGACACATGGGTTTTCCACGCCATCGCGGGGCGCAGGGGCAGGTTCTCTTTCGCCGCCTCCTCCGAAGGGTACAGGCCGTACAGCGAAATGCCGAAGCGTACCATATCAAAATGCTCGGTGAACTCCATGGCGGCGGCGCTGTTGCTGGCGTGCTTCAGCGGGATTTGAACCCCCGCGGCCTCCAGCGCCTTTATAAACGCGACGAATCGATCATACTGGGCCCGCGCGCTTGCCTTGTCGGCCTCGTCTGCCCGGGCGTAATGGGTGAATACGCCCTCGAGCTCCAGGTCCGGCATTTGCGCGATTTGCGCGATCTCCTCCGCGCAGGCCCGCGTATCCTCGAAGCCGATGCGCCCCATCCCGGTATCCACCTTGACGTGTATCACCTGGCGCTTCCCGTTTTCCCGCGCGGCTTTCGAGAGAGCCTGCGCCTGCTCCATTGAATATATCGTCTGCGCAACGTCGGCGGCCAAAAGTGCCCCGTACTGCGCGGGCGAGGTGTAATTCAGCAGCAGCACGGGCTTCGTGACGCCCCCCGCCCGCAGGGTGAGGGCCTCCTCCAGCACGGACACGGCGTAGTATTCGCACTTGCCGCCGAGGAAGCGCGCCAGCGGCAGCGCCCCGTGGCCGTAGGCGTCGGCCTTGATGACGCACATGAGTTTCACGCCCGGGGCAAGGCGGGCGCGCAGGGCGTTCACGTTGGCCTCGATGGCGTCCAGGGAGATTTCGGCCCATGTGCGCAGGTAGTTCGTTTGATTCATAACAGCTCCATTCTCACGGCCGGTTCCGGCGTTTCCTCCGCGCGGCAGCACACCGCCGCCACATAGCCCGCGGGCATGGCGGGATAAAAAATCTCGCCCGCCCCACCCGCCTTGAACACGGCCTCTTTCCTCACCCAGAGCGTGAGCAGCGGCACATCCTCCTCGCCGGAAAAAGCGATCTTGCGGCGGATGGCCGCCTCGTTGCGCAGGGGGCGGCCGGCGCGTTCCGCGTCGCAGCCGATTTCGCCCAGCGCGCTCACGGCCAGCAGAACCAGGCCGTCGGCATGGCTGATGCTGAAGAAGGGTCCTCCGGGCAAGTAAGGCTTGCCGTCCGCGCGAACGCGAACGTCCCCCTCCGCGCAGCCCAACACGTCGCGGAGCAATTGCCGCCCGGCGCGGTGCTCGGCTTCACGCATAGCCTTTCGGTCGGGCAGGCGGGGGATTTCAGTGTAATACAGCCGGGCCATCTATGCACTCCTCGCAGAAGCGTTTCAGGGCGGGGATGTCATGAATTACAGCGTCCCAGAGCCTGTCTTCGTCCAAATTGCCATAAGCATGCGCAACAATATTGCGCATGCCGCGAACCTTCGGCCAATGTATTTTTTGCATAGAGCGATCTCTGAAAGGCTCTGTCAGTTTTGTGCTGATTTCACCAATCTGAAATATTTTCATGCAAACCGAATCATAGAATTCGTCATCCTGCAGAAACTCGTCATAGCTTCTGTTATGTCGATCAAGCGATTGCAGTATTCCGTTGCAAAAATCCAAAATTTCTTCCAGGCGGACAATATCCTGCTCATCCATAAATCTTCACCCTTTCCCGATAAACATTGTTTACAAACCGTTCCTTCGCCCGTGGGCGCATCAGTGCCGCTTCCTCCACCAAGCTCAGTTCCTTTTGCAGGCTTTCCTCCAAGTCCGCGTACAGCGCTCCAATCATCATACCCCGGAGTTTCGCCCCCCGCCCATCGAACAGCACATCCACGTCGCTGTCCTCGGTGGCCTCGCCCCGGGCATAGGAGCCGAAGATATACACCGCCGGAAGCTCATACTTCTCGGCAATGGGCTTTATTTTTTCGCGCAGCTCGTCCAAGGTGTAGATCACGGCGAACACTCCCTTTTTCTTATAGTATGCGCAGCCTGCAAAACCCCTTCTTGCCCTTCCTGAGCATCACCGGCAGCTCTTCCTTCCTGATGGCGAACGCGATGCCGTCCGCTTTCGTGTCGTCCGCGAACACC
The DNA here is from genome assembly GCA_009786275.1 of Bacillota bacterium. GTDB lineage: Bacteria > Bacillota > Clostridia > Oscillospirales > Acutalibacteraceae > WRMQ01. The sequence continues at coordinate 4,816 of WQTL01000505.1, forward strand.
CCGCCCTGGTCCACCAAACGCCTTGCCTCGCCCCTGGATTTCGCGAGGCCCGCAAGCACGAGGGCGGACACGATGTCGATCGCGCCGTCGGTGAAGTCGTCGTCACTCAGCGTGACAGAGGGGATGCTTCCGCCCTCCCCCGCCCCGGCGAAAAGCGCCTTCGCGGCGGACTGCGCCTTTTCGGCCTCCGCCTGGCCGTGGATGAGCTTCGTGACCTCGTAGGCGAGCTTCTCCTTGGCCTGGTTAATCGCGCTGTCGGTGAGCTTTTCATATTCGGCGATCTCCTCCAGGGTCAGGAAGGTAAGCATCTTCATGCAGTTGATCACGTCGCTGTCGGCCACGTTGCGCCAGTACTGGTAGAAATCGTAGGGGCTCGTGCGCACGGGGTTGAGCCACACGGCGCCCTTCTCGGTCTTGCCCATCTTCTTGCCCTCGCTGGTCAGCAGCAGGGTGAACGTCAGGCCGTATACCTCCTTGCCGTCGCAGCGGCGGCACAGCTCCACCCCGCCGATGATGTTGGACCATTGGTCGTCGCCGCCCAACTGCATCTGGCAGCCCAGCGCCCGGCTCAAATGCAAAAAGTCGTAGCTCTGCATGACCATGTAGTTCATCTCGAAGAAGGACAGGCCGGTCTCCAGCCGCGATTTATAGCACTCTGCGGCCAGCATGCGGTTGACGGAAAAATGAACGCCGATCTCCCGCAGGAAGTCGATGTAGTTCAGCCCCAGCAGCCAATCTGCGTTGTCGACCATGAGGGCGCGGCCGTCGCTGAAGTCGATCAGCGCGGACATCTGCCGCTTGAAGCAACCGATGTTGTGGCTGACCTCCTCCCGGGTGAGCATCTTGCGCATATCGTTTTTGCCGCTGGGGTCGCCGACAAGCACCGTGCCCCCGCCCAGCAGCACGATGGGGATGTGCCCCGCCCGCTGCATGTGGGCCATGACCATCATCGGGATAAAATGCCCCACCGTCAGGCTGTCCGCCGTGGGGTCGAAGCCGATGTAGAAACGCACGGGCTCGCCGCCGGCAAGCAGCGCCTCGGCTCTCTCCATGTCGGTGCACTGGGCGATGAGATTGCGGGCTTTCAGTTCCTCAAATACGTTCATTGCGAATACTCCTCATCATACTAAATTTATTATAGTGGAACGCCGTACAAAAGTCAATAAAAATAGCCCGGGAGCCTTGTGACGGCTTTCGGGCTTTGTGTTCCGGGCGGCTTTACGCGCCGGGCAAAAGACGGGAAAGCCGGTATCGGTAGCCCGACACAGCCAGCGTATATGCATAATAGCGAAGCGGTAACATGGCGGCTCTCCTTTCTTTCCATCGGCGTTCTCTATTTTAGTATACACGGATTCGTGAAAAAGTCAAGAAATAATTTCCTTGATTCTCTCCACCTGTTCCGCAATCTCCTCCATCGCCGCGGCGTTCCTCTCGCCGGGGCGCATCACCGGGCAGCCGCAGCCGATGCGGTCGTCCGGGCGGCCATACTCGATCGAAATGATTTTCGGCGAGCAGACGGCAAGCAGCTCCCGCAGAACCCGGTAGCCCAGCTCGTTGATTTTCACGTGGCACATGAGCTTGCCGTCTTTTTCCGCCCAGCCGTTGATGTGGATTTCGCTCACGCGGTCCAGGGGCAGCCGGGAGAGGTAGGCGCGGAAGTCCTCGCGCAGGTCACGCGCGGCGCAGTAGGCGTGGCTGACGTCCAGCAAAAAGTCGCAGCCCGACTGGACGACCATCTCCGTGATAACCTCCGGCTTGATGCAGTCCCCATACTTCAGGTTCGGGAAATTTTCCACGGAGACAAATTCCATATGGGCGTATTTTTCCCGCAGGGCAGCGAGATTTTCTATGATCTCACGCAACGGGGGCATTTTGGGGCCCTGATACGGGTGCAGCGAGACGCCGGGCGTCCCGCTCAGCGCGATGAGGCGTTCCATGTCGGGGTATACCCCGTGCAGCAATATGGGCCGCAGCCGTCTCACCCTTTCGGCAAATGGCGCAAACGCGTCCGCATCGCGCAGGGCGTCCATCTGAAACCCCAGCCCCGGGAACTTGAAATAGTCAATATCGATCCTGCCCTCCCGCACAAGGGCTTCCGTTTCGGCGTAATAATTGCACGCAAGCTTCATATGCCACCTCCCGCACCAATCATAGCGATTCCAGAAAGGAATGTCAAGAAAAAGATTGATTTCGCGATGGGAATATGTTAAAATAAAGAAATGGAGGCTGTGCTATGCGATACGTCATCGACCGAATAGAGGGCGCCCTTGCCGTGTGCGAGCGGGAGGACGGCCTGTTCTCCGATATCCCCCTCTGCCAATTGCCCCAAGGCGCGAGGGAGGGCAGCGTGTTGCTTTGCGAAAACGGCGCGTGGGGCCTCGATACGCGGGCGGAAAAGGAACGGCGGGCAAGGCTATTTGAAAAGCAGGAGGGGCTGTTCGGATGAAGATTGACATTCTGTCTGTTGCGCCGCTGTGCGACAGGGCAAAGTGCGCGGCGTCGCTGAATGAATTTTTCGCGGGCTTTGACGACAGGCCGCTATTGACTGAAGAGACTGTGTGCGCGGAGAAGTTTGAAATGGACGGCTATGAAGACGCCCTGGAGTGCTGCGAGGAAGCGCTGATCACCTGCGTACCGGACGAAGCCTTGACAGGCCTGAAGATCGACGAACACAGCATTTACGAGTTGACGGACGGCGGCGGGCGGCAATTCCAGATGATCCTGCGGGAGGCCGCGCCCGGGCGGCTGCTTGTGCGGAAGGGCAACTATCCCTACGGGGAGCTCACACCCGGCATGGCGGAGCTCGCTTGCGTGTTTGACCGGGCGCGTTTCCCCGACCTGGCGAAGCTGGCGGCCTTCGGCCTTGACGGCCTGCCCTCCTTCCACGAATCCCGCATGGAGGTGCTCTCGCGGGAGGGCAATGCCCTGCGGCTCTACATCCGCGGCGGCATTTTTTCGCCCGTCAACATGACCATGACCCTCACCGGGATCACGCGGGAGGAGAGCCATCTGGACGACGCGGACGACCCCTGGGCGTATTTCGCGCAGGAGGCGAACGTGAGCGACGTCAGGCTATATTCCGAACCGGACGGTTACTGTGTGCGGTTTTCCGGTTGGGAAACCGAAGCGGAGCATAAGAATGAGCTCATCATCCGGTGCGCCGGCCTGGAGCTTTCATTTGAGAAACAGAAGGAGCGCAACAATTGACCCTACTCTACCTCCGCCACGGGCAGACCGACTGGAACGTGCAGGGCCTCTTCCAGGGGCGCACGGATATCCCCCTCAACGAGACCGGGCGCGAACAGGCGCGGGCACAGGCGGCGGCGCTGGTTGGGCACCAACCGCCGATTGAGATGATATACGCGTCTCCCCTGCTGCGCGCGAAAGAGACGGCGGAGATCGTTCAGCAAGCATTGGGCGATGTGCCCATGCTTTTCGACGAGCGCCTGGTGGAACAATCCTTCGGCAGCCTGGAGGGCACGGTGATCGTGCGCGGGGCGCTGGACGAGGCGGGCTTCGCGCGGCACGGCGCGGAACCCCTTGAGGCGCTGAAGGCGAGGGTCGGGAGCTTTCTGGACGAGATTAGCGCCAAACACCCGGCGCAATGCGTATTGGCCGTGGCCCACGGCAGCGTGGGGCGCACGGTGCAGCACTGTGTGCACGGGGGCGAGACCGTCCGCGTTGAAAATGGGGCGCTTATGCGCTTTACATACTAGAATATTTGGAGGATCACTATGCATTGGGCACAGCGCATCGCGGATGAGATCATCGCGCGGGAGGATAAGCGGGAATACGTATGCGCCACGGGCATCAGCCCCTCGGGGTCGGTGCACATCGGGAATTTCCGGGACACGGTGACGGCCTGGTTCGTCTGCCTGGCATTGCGCGGGCGCGGCAAACAGGCGCGGCTGCTGTATTCGTGGGACGACTATGACCGCCTGCGCAAGATCCCCGCCAACGTAGCGGCCGTCCGCGATGATTTCGAGCAGTATATCGGTATGCCCCTGGCGGAGATACCCGACCCCTTCGGCTGCTGCGAGAGCTACTGCGCGCATTTCGAGAAGGAGTTCGAGCAGGCCCTGGCCGCCTTCGGCATCGAGGCCGACTTCCGCTGCCAGTCTAAGGAGTATAAGAGCGGGCGCTACGCGCCGCATATCATCACTGCGATGCACATGCGCAGGGAGATTTTCGATATCCTCGACAGCTTCCGCACCCAGGAGGCCCAGCCCGGCGAACGGGAGGCCTACTACCCCGTGAGCGTCTACTGCCCCGCCTGCAAAAAAGATACAACAACCATCACAGAATATGACGAGGCCAGCGAGACTGCCAAGTACACCTGCGATTGCGGCCACACCGGGACATATGACTTCAAGCAAGACCACCACTGCAAGCTCAGCTGGAAGACCGACTGGGCCATGCGCTGGATGATGGAGGGCGTGGACTGCGAGCCCGCCGGCAAAGACCACTCCAGCCCCACGGGCAGCTACGCCACAAGCAAGGTCATCGCCCAACAGGTGTACGGCTTCCCGCCGCCGGTATACCAGGGCTTCGAGTTCATCGGCATCAAGGGGGGCGCGGGCAAAATGAGCAGCTCCTCCGGGCTGCTGGTGACCCCGGAGGCTCTGTTCAAGCTCTACCAGCCCGAGGTGATCCTGTGGCTCTACGCCAAGACAGACCCCATGAAGGCCTTCAATTTCTGCTTCGACGACGAGATTCTGCGGCAGTACTTCGAGTTCGACAAGATGCTCACGCAGGTAAAGGCCGGCCAGGCAAACGAACTCACACAGGAGATCATCGCCTACAGCACCATCCCCGGGCGCGAGGTGAAGCCCGTGCCCATGGCGCAGCTGGTGAGCTTCGGCTCCATCGTGGAGTTCGACCCCGCCATGCTCGAGACAATCTTCGATAAAATCGGCACGCCCTTCGCGAAAGCTGACTTCGCCGAGCGCGTGGGCCTGGCAAAGTATTGGCTGTACCAGTGCTCGCCGGAGAGCATCTACATCCTGCGCGCCGAACCGGACACAGCGTATTTCAACGCCCTGCCAGAAGAAGAGCAGGCGGATCTCCGCCTGCTGCATAAGTTTTTGACTGAGGAAAGCTATGACCTGGACGCGCTGCAAACCAAGCTCTATGCCATCCCCGCGGATAAGCAGCGCCAGGCGGGCTTTTTCAAGAATGTATATCGCCTGCTCATCGGCGCGGACCGGGGGCCGAGGCTGTATCTGTTTTTGTTCGCGCTGGAACGGGAGAGCTATATCGGGTTGCTGGAGTTTTAATGCTTTATAGCGTTATACATGATGGAGACGCACGGCAGTGCGTCTCCATCATCAAGCCAAGCGTTTTTTAGGGGAGACGCACGGCAGTGCGTCTCTACAGCTACATCCTCTCCGGCGCCTCGATCCTGAACAAGCGCAGCAGATTGCCCAGCACATCCCTCACGCAGGCGCACAGCGCAAGCCGCGCCTGCAGGAGGGATTCTTCTTCGCCCATCACGCGGCAGGCGTTGTAGAACTTGTGGAACTGCCCCGCCAGCTCCATGCAGTAGCGCGTCACCCGGGCGGGGTCATAAGCCCGCGCGGCCTCGGCGATCTCCCCGGTGAGGCCCGCCAGCAGGCGGATAAGCTCGCGCTCTTCGCCTGTGTTAAGCAAGCAAAGCTCTTCTCTGGTGCAGGCACGCTGCTTAATGCCTTCTTCCGCGAAGCGTTTAAAGATGCTGCATATCCTCGCGTGGGCGTATTGGCAGTAGTACACCGGGTTCTGGGCGGACTGCTCCACGGCGAGGTCCAGGTCGATATCCATGGCGGCGGCGGGGTCGCGCATGTTGAACAAAAACCGCAGGGCGTCGATGGGGATGTCGTCCAGGAGGTCCTCCAGGGTGATGGACTTGCCCGTGCGCTTGCTCATGCGCACCACTTCGCCGCCCCGCACGAGCTTCACCAGCTGCATGAGAATGATGTCCAAGCGTTCGGCGGCGATGCCCATGGCGGCCAAAATCGCCTTGAGGCGGATGGCGTAGCCGTGGTGGTCGCTGCCCCAGATGTTGATCGCGCGGGCGAACCCCCGGGTCTGCAGCTTATTATAATGATAGGCGATGTCCGGCACGATGTAGGTGGGAAACCCGTTGGAGCGCACGAGCACGAAGTCCTTGTCCAGGCCATAATCCGTGGCCTTGAACCACAGCGCGCCGTCCTGCTCGTAGGTCTTGCCGCTCTCGCGCAGCAGCTCAATCACGCGGTCAACTTCGCCGTTCTTATAGAGCGCGCTTTCGTAGAACCAGGTATCGTATTGGATCCGATAGCGCTCTAAATTCGTCCGAATCTCTTCTACATTCAACGGCAGGGCGAAAGCCACCAGCGCCGCGCGCCTCTCCTGCTCGGGCTTTTCAAGATAACTACCGCCGTGTATTTCGGCAAATTCCCTTGCGCGTTTTGTGATGTCCTCCCCATGATACGCGTCCTCGGGCATTTCGATTTCCGCGCCGAACCGCTGTTGATAGCGCACATCCAGGCTCAGGCCGAATTTCTCGATCTGGTTGCCGCCGTCGTTGACATAGAATTCCCGCTCCACGGCATACCCCGCGGCCTCGAGTACAGTCGCCAGGCAGTCGCCCAGCGCGCCGCCCCGGGCGTTGCCCATGTGCATGGGGCCGGTGGGGTTGGCCGAGACGAACTCCACCAGCACGCGCTCGCCGTTGCCGATGATCGAGCGCCCGTAGTCCTCGCCCTTGGCCAGCACGTCACGCACAATATCGGCATAATATTCGTCTTTGTAATAAAAATTCAAGAACCCGGCTCCGGCGCATTCGCAGCGGGCCGCGTAGGTGCCGGACAAATCGATGTGCCCGATGACGGCCTCGGCGTTCCTGCGGGGGGCCTGCCGCAGCTCCCGGGCCCATGCCATGGCCGCGTTGGAGGACAAATCCCCGTTGCGGCGCTCGGCGGGTGTCTCGAGCGTAAACGTGGCCTGCGGGATGGCGGGCAAGTCCCCCGCGGCAAAAGCGGCCTTCGCAGCCGCTTCAATGGCTTGTTTGATTTGACTTTGCGCTTCTTCCACGAGAAATGACATATTGCCTCCTGCTTATTCGTCTCTGAAATATCTGCGCACCGTGTCCCAATCGGGTTCCCATTCCTTCAGGATGAAGCTTTGGCAGCCCAATTCCAGGTGCAGCTCGTTGTCGTCCCATCGGTCGCCGATCCCGGCAGCAAAATCATGCTTGCTTTTCAGCTGCTTCGTGATGTCCATGCGCTCCCGCTGATTCTTCCCCAGATAGACCTCGCCGTCGGGAAAGCCCACGCTGTACAGCCATTGCCGCGTGATGTCAACATAGTCGTCAGGCCGGGCGCCGATATAAATCAGCCTGTACATTTCGGACAATTCCCGCATCATCTCCACGCTGCCGGCGGTGGGGGCGTCCTTCATGATTTGCTTATCCGAAAAGAACAGCTTTTCCCCCAGCCGCTGCAACGGGATTCTGTGCCGCATGTCGCAGACCGTGCCGTCCAGGAAGACCAGAATTGCTTTCATAGGCTTTTCCTCATACTATTCCGCGGCGAAGAACGTTGCAAAGCGCTCAGCCGCTCCGCGGTGCCTTCCTCAGTCATCCGAGATGACAGCTCCTCCCACGCGGAGGAGCCTTGGGGCGTAGTCGAAAGCACGCTGACCAGTTGCGCACATGTAAAATCGCTCAATGAAACACCCGTTCCAGCCTAATCCCCCAGGCTCCCTCCCGTGGAGGGAGCTGTCGCCTCGGGCGACTTTTGCGTGCCTTAGCGGCGCAAAAGTAGAGGAAGGCATCGCGGAGCGACGCAACCTACCCCCTCGCCTGCACCTTGATCTCCATCTGGTTGCTGGACATCAGGTCCGCGCAGAAATCCAGGGTGTAGGCAAGCTTGATCCGCCCCCCGGCGCGGCTGATGCTGGCATCCACCGAGCGCGCGTAGACGCCCAGGTGCATCATGCCGGCGGGGGTGTTGTAGTAGCAGCTGTGGCGCACGCCCTGCTCCAAAGTGATTTCCAGGGGGGATTCCCCCCGGCGCGACAGCGAGACCGTGCGGTTCTGCACCCGCAGGGCGGCGCGGTTGGCCTCGGGGCCGTCGCTTTCCATGTAGTCCAGCTCCCAGCCGCCGCCCTTGTCCTCGGGCAGCTCGGTGAGCACGCCGTCGCACAGGAATTCCGAGGCGTAGGTTTCGCCCTCCACCTCGTGGGAGTCCCGGATCTCAATGACCACGGGCACACGTTTTTTCTTCGCCATTTTGACTTCCTCCCTTACAATGCTTTCTTCATCGTCACAAACTTGCCGCGCTTCTCCGCTTTGACAAACCCAAGCTTCTCATACAGCCGCATAGGGCCCTGGCAGTCCCACTCGTAGCGTTCGCTCCGCTCAACGGGGAAGCCCGCAACGGCGGCATAGCCTTCGGCCTCCGCGTCGGTTATGACTTGTTGTAAAAGCGCGGTGGCGACGCCCTTCCCGCGGTATGCCGGGGCAATCTCGAAGCAGATCACGGCCTTTTCCCGCTTTTCTGCCGGCGCGTAAAAAGGCACGTCATGGTATGGTTTGGTGGGGTAATTCGCCCTGTCGTTGGCGTTGCACCAGCCGATGGACAGGCCGTCAACATATGCCAGATATCCCCGCAGGATGCCCGCTTCAATCTGCCGCGCGGCTTCTTCCCGCGACACAGGGCCGGGATTGGCCTTCGCCCTGTTATATAATTTCTTATACTCCGCCTTGGACATCTGAAAGACCTGGCAATAGCACCGATAGGGGCCGTCGTCCGTAAACGCCCGGTTCTCGAAGAAATCGAAATAGTCCCCCGCAAGCGCCGGCGTAAGCGGTTTGATTGTAATTTCCATGCATTTCCCTCTATTGCAATGATTGCAGCCCCAGCTCCTTCAGCTGCGCCGCGTCCACGGGCGAGGGGCACTCCGTCATGGGCTCCGAGGCGTTCTGCACCTTGGGGAAGGCCGTCACGTCCCGCAGGCTTTCGCAGCCCAGCAGCTGCATCACCAGGCGGTCGAGCCCCAATCCCATGCCCCCGTGCGGCGGCGGGCCGTAGCGGAAGGCGTCCACCAAAAACCCGAATTTCGCGCTGATCTCCTCCTCGGTCAGTCCCAGCAGGCTGAAGATACGCTGCTGCAATTCCGGGTCGGTGACACGCACCGAGCCGCTGGACATCTCGATGCCGTTCAAGGTCAAATCGGCGGCTTTGGCGATCACATTCGCCTTGTCGCTTTCGAGAATCGCCATACTTTCGTCCGTGGGCGAGGTGAAGGGGTGGTGCATCGCCACGAACTGCTGCGCGTCCTCGTCCCAGTCGAAGAAAGGGAATTCCGTGATCCACAGGAAGTTCAGCTTGCCCTTGGGGATCAAGTCAAGCTTGCGCGCCAGCGCCTGCCGCAGCGCCCCCAGCACAGACAGCGCCAAGGAGTTTTTCGCGTCGGCCACCAGGAAAATCACGTCGCCGGGCTGCGCATCCGCACGCGCGCAGATGGCCTGCATCGTCTCCTCCGAGATGAATTTGCCGAAGGAGGACGCAATCGTGCCCTCCGCCGCCACGCGCGCCCAGGCCAGGCCCTTCGCGCCTATGCCCTTCACCATCTCTGTGAGCTTGTCGATCTCCTTGCGCGTCAGCGTATCGTAGGCCCCCTTCGCCGTGACGCCGCGCACGCAGCCGGTTTGCAGCGCAGTTTCAAACACGCTGAAGCCGCAATTCCCGAGCAAATCGCTTGCGCTCCACAGCTCCATGGCGTATCTTGTGTCGGGCTTGTCGGAGCCGAAGCGCTCCAGGGCGTCGCGCCAGGTCATGCGGGGGATGGGGAATTCGACCCCCAGCGCCAGCTCGCTGTCCAGCCGGGCGATGAAGCCCTCCACCATGTTGAGAATATCCTCCAGCTCCACGAAAGACATCTCGAGGTCGATCTGCGTGAATTCCGGCTGCCGGTCCGCGCGCAAATCCTCGTCGCGGAAGCAGCGGGCAAGCTGGATATAGCGGTCGAAACCCGCCACCATGCACAGCTGCTTGTACATCTGGGGCGACTGCGGCAGGGCGTAGAACGAGCCCGGGTGCACCCGGCTGGGCACCAGGTAGTCCCGCGCGCCCTCTGGGGTGGATTTGATCATCATGGGGGTTTCGATCTCGATGAAGCCGTTCTCATCGAAATAGTCCCGGGTGATCTTCGCGATCCTGTGCCGCAGCAGGATATTGCGCTGCAAATCGGGTCTTCTTAAATCCAGGTAGCGGTATTTCAGCCGGATCAATTCGGACGTGGGGCAATTTTCGATAATCTCGAAGGGCGGGGTTTCGCTCCTGCCCAGCAGTAAAAGCTCGCTCACGGCAAGCTCCACCTCACCCGTAGGCAAATCAAGATTTTTCGCGCTGCGCTCCCGCAGCACGCCGGTGGCCATGACGACATACTCGCTGCGCAGGCCGCGCGCCTTTTCGAGCAGCTCCGCCGGGCAGGCCTCGTCGAAGGCCAGCTGCAACAGGCCCGAGCGGTCCCGCAGATCAACGAAGATCAGCGAGCCCAAATCTCGCCTGCGCTGCACCCAGCCTGCCACTGTGATTGGCATACCGATCTGCGCGGGCCTGGGTTCCCCGCAATAATGCGTACGTTTTCTGCCGCCGAGATAATCCATGGGGTTCTCCTTATTATTCTGCGTTCAGCATCTCTTCTTCCGCCAGGCGGAACCAAATCTGTCCGAACCTGTCCGCGAAGTCATCCAGGGTGACGGGTTCCTCCGCGCCCGTGACCATGTCCTTCAGGCGGGCACAATGTGTTTGCAATTCCTCCTCGCCCAGCACCAGGGTGAACCGCGCGCCGAGCTTATCCGCGTACTTCATCTGCGCCTTCAGCGAGCGCCCTGTGATATCCATCTGCGCGGAAAGGCCTTCCGAACGCAGTTCATTGGCCAGCTGGGCCGCGCGGGTCAGGGCTTGCTCGCCCCGGTTGGCGATGTAAATCGCGCAGGGCTCGGGCGCGGGGATGGGGGCCTCCAGCTCCCGCAGGTGCATCAGGATGCGCTCGATCCCCAGGCCGAAGCCCAGCGAGGGCGTGTGCGCCCCGCCCAGCTCCTCAATCAGGCCGTCGTAGCGCCCGCCGCCGCCCAGGGCCAGGCCCTCCAGCTTCGGCAGCTCGGACACGAACTCGAACACCGTGCGGGTATAATAATCCAAGCCCCGCACCACGCGCGGGTTGAGCACGCAGGGGATCTCCATGGCCCGCAGCAGGGCCTGCACGCCCTCGAAGTGGGCCTTGCAGTCGCCGCACAGGTAGTCCGTCACGATGGGCGATTTCGCGGCGATCTCCGCGCACACCGGGCTTTTGCAGTCCAGGATACGCATGGGGTTCTTCTCCAGGCGCTCGTTGCAGGTGCCGCAGAGCTCGCCCGTATGGCGCGTAAAATAATCGCGCAGGGCATCGAGATAGACCTTCCTGCATGCGGGGCAGCCGATGGAATTCAGTTCAATCCTGTAATCGGTCAGCGAAAGCGCGGAAAAATACTCCGCCGCCAGGGCGATGACCTCCGCGTCGGCCGCGGGGGGGGCCGCGCCGAAGCACTCCACCCCGAAGGTGGTGTACTCCCGGTAGCGCCCGGCCTGGGGCTTGTCGTAGCGATAGCAGTTGAACGCGTAGCAGACCTTCTGGGGCAGCGCGTCCCCCAGCAGGCCGTGCTCCATGCAGGCCCGGGCCGCGCCCGCCGTGCCCTCGGGCCGCAGGGTGACGGAGCGCCCGCCCTTGTCGAAGAAGGTGTACATCTCCTTCTGCACGACGTCCGTGGTGCCGCCCACGCCGCGCTCGAACAGCTCCGTGTGCTCGAACACGGGCACGCGTATTTCTCTATAACCGAAATTCCGCGCGGTCTCCAGGGCCACGCGTTCGACGTATTGGTATTCGTGGGATTCGCCGGGCAGCACGTCGCGGGTGCCGCGCACGGCCTTGGTGATCAAGGGCATGTTATTCCTCACTCAATATATTTCTGCCAGAAACAGCGAAGCGACTTTTGCATGCCTTAGCATACATAAAGTAGAGCCGCACCGCAGGTGCTCACCATTCTATCTGTTTCCGGCTCGCCTTCTGTATCTCCCGCCATTCCAGGTCCCCGCGCTCCATGGCGTGGATGAGGGCCTCCGCCGTGGCGATGTTGGTGGCCACGGGGATATTGTGCACGTCGCACAGGCGCAGCAGGTTGTTCTCCTCCGTCTCGTCGCCGGTGTTGATGCCGTCGCGGAAGAG
>WQTL01000506.1 GCA_009786275.1 Bacillota bacterium
TCCGGGGGACCATGTGCCACTTTTACGGCGGGTTTTTGCGCCGCGACCCGGACGACGCCGAGGCGAGGCAGGCCATCGAGCGCATCGTCAGCGAGCTGCCCGATTTGTACGACACCAGGCAATACGTGGGCCCCATGCACCTGCACCGCACGGACGAGGAGATGAAGACAGTCTGCCAGGAGTCGATCACGGACCTGCTGGGGGTGTTCGACGGCATGGTGACGCACCTGACCAACCGCATCGACGACGAGCGGGAGGACATTGCCGTCCGGCGCGCCATGATAGCCGTGCTGGACGCGGTATATCCCGACGGCGACTACGGCGCGAACTGGGGCTACGTCATCATGCTTTGGAAGTTCGTCGCGGCCAGGCACGCCTGGGAGTTCGAGGAGTACGGCGAGGCCTTCGACACCCTGCGCCATGCGGTTGACCTCGCCCTGGCGTATGACGCCTTGCCGCAGGTGAGCGTGCACACCTCGCCCATGCTGCGCGGCTTCGTGTTCGACAAGGGCGCGCAGCCCGGGCCGGGGGAGTCTTTCGCGCACGCCATGCGCAGGTTTTTGTGCGAGGAGCAGGGCACCTATCCCGCGAATCCGCCTTGGCTGCCGGAGGAGTTTAAGGCGGATCCCAGGTTTGGGGAGCTGCTGGGGATGGTTATGTAGAGACGCACGGCAGTGCGTCTCCCAAATAAAAATCACAGTGCGTCTCCGGCGAAAAACATTTTTTTCTGCGAAAACATTTTATCTTCTATATTGGAGACGCACTGCCGTGCGTCTCTACATGATTTGTGGCTTTACGCCGCCTTCACCTTTTTGCACCTTGCGATTTCCGCGTTGTCCTTTTTGCGGTCCCGCAGGCCGGGCACGGGGTTGGGGCCGGTGGTCTCGTCGCGGTAGTCCTCGCCCCGCATGGCAATACGGCGCTCGATCACCGCGTGGGATTCGACAGAGGAAAGGTCGTGGTTTACCTTGTCCTGGTAGGCGAAAAAGCCGTGGTCGGGCGCGAGCTCGTGGACGTCCTTCAGGGTCTCCTTGCAGGAGGCCAGCTCGATCTGGCTGCCCAGCACCTGGCGCACGTAATCCCGGGTGTCGCGGAAGCGCAGGAGCTTGGGGAACTCCGGGGTGACGAGCTGCTCCCACTGCTTGTTTTCGCGGCGCTGGAGCAGCTCGGCGGCCTTGTGCAGGTGGGCCAGCTCCTGGTGCAGGTGCAGCTCCCAGAGGGCCTTCACGTTGGGGTCGGTCTCGTCCATATAGAAGGAGTAGTACAGGTAGCATTCCATATATTCGTGGAGCAGGAGGCTTTCCAGCCAGGTGCAGTTGGGGTCCAGCAGGGAGCCGTACTGGGTGACGTGCTCCTCCTCCACCATGGCGATTTCCAGGTAGAGCTTGCGGCCCTCGTCGGTGTAGTACCCGTTGCCGATGTTGTTGTAGAAGTTCATGGTCTGCTGCTCGCCCGCGGTGATGATCAGCGTGTTGAGCTTCGTGCGGATGTCCGCCGTTTTGGCGTCGATGTGGTAGAACACGGTGTCGTGCGGATGGCGGTGCTCGGCGATGGTGGGCCGGCCCGGGGTGATCTCCACATAGCTGCGGATGAGTTGGTGCGCGGGGATGCCGGCGTCCATATCCAGCATATTGGCGTAGCGGTAGAGGTGGTCGAAGTCCTCCAGCAGGGCGAAGTCCAGGGCCTGCTTCACGTAGGGGTCGGGCTCGTTGAGCGCCAGCCAGGCGGTGAGGTCCACGGCCACGTGCTCGAAGCCGATGGTGGTCTCCAGGGGGGTCTCGTCCAGGGGCTTGAGCCAGTTGACGTGCTTCTGCTGCAGCTGCTCCGCCCGGCGTATCATCGCCAGCTCGCGCCGCAGCTCGTTATCGGCGCAGTGCCGGTGGAACTGGTGCCCGAACAGCGCCGCCTCGGTCTCGATGCCGTTCATCAGGATAATCCTGATTTTGGTGTAGGGGTCGGCGCTGTGCTTGTCATAGGGCTTGGGGTAGGCGGTGTTCCAGTCCATGATGGTATCGAACAGGGGCATGGGCGTTTGGTCGAATGGGTTCAAAGATGGTTCCTCCTTGCGATTATTTTTATTAGGTTGCCCCATGGCCGAATGATTTAGACTGTTCGCGATAAAATTTCGCGGCAATGCGTTCAGCCGCTCCGCGGAGCCTTCCTCACCCCGCCCGAGGCGGGGAGCTCCCTCCACGGGAGGGAGCCTTGGGGATTAGGTAATAACGGGACATGCAATTACAAGGTAATGGAAGTAAATGTCGTCTGACTTAATCCCCCAGGCTCCTCCGCGTGGGAGGAGCTGTCACGCTCGGCGTGACTTTTGCGAGCCTTAGCTGCGCAAAAGTAGAGGAAGGCATCGCGGAGCGACAGGTGGTTTTGCAATGTTCTTAGTTGTGGAATAAAAACAGCGGCTCCCCGCAGGAAACCGCTGCAAATTTTTAGCTTGGAATCACTTCACCAGCCCGCGTTCACCAGCCATACCCGTACGATCCCCAGCAGGCCGCGCAGCCAGTCCCATATCCGCCCGAAGAAGCCCAGCACCTTGTCCCACACGGTGGTGAAGCTGACGGGCTCCGCCCACCAATCCCATGTGCTGTCGCCAGCGGTGAAATGATAGGTTTTCCCGGGCTTGAGGCCCGTCAGGCGGGCCGTGTGTTTCAGCGCGGGCAGCGCGCGGCCCATCAGCTTCGCGTAGCCGATGTCCAGGGGCCCGGCCATGACTTCCTCCGCCGCGCTGGTGATGGCGATCTGCACCTCCGGCGCGGGGTTGCCGTTTTTGTCGGTGACGATCAGCGCGGGCGTGTTGACGCCGGCCTTGGTGTACCAGGTGATCTCGGCGCCGGACCAGCCTGCGTCCACGGTGATATCCTGCGGCAGGCGGTAGGTGAGCGGGCCCGTGGGCACCTCGACGGGGCCGTCGTAGACGAGCAGGCCGTCGGGGCTGCTGGTGGGCGACTGCCCGGTCATCACGCCGCCCGCGAAGCGATAGAGGGAATCGGACAGGGCGGCGCGCACATTGGGCCCGGCCGCCAGGGCCAGCAGGGGCATGAAGAGTACCGGGCAATCCAGGGCGGAGGCGAGCTTTTGCAGGGCGCAGATCGCGGCGGGGTTGTCCAGCAGCAGGGGGAGCACCTCCCCGCCCAGGGCGGCGAGAAGCTTCGGCACGGCGAAGTTCAGCAGCTGGTCGACGAACTCGCCGTTTTGGAAGCGCCGCAGGGCGTCCCGCACGAAGGCGTCGGTTGCCGCGCCGCCGCGCTTGCCGAAGAGATAAATGAGCGCGCTGTTGCCCAGGTCCTCGAAGGTGCCGGGCTTGGCGGGGCCGCCGAAGCCGAATTCATCGATAAAGCGCGTGCAGGGCAGCTTCGAGACCGGCAGGGCGAGGATCTCCGCCGCCAGGCCGTTGAGGATGTCCAGCAGGCGCTCCGGCTGGCCGAACAGCCGCCGGTCGAGATAGCTCAACAGAGAGTTGAGCGGGGCGATGTCCACGCCGCTGCCCTTGGCCATGTCCGCGAAGCTGAGCCCCTCCAGGGTGGGGCCCAGCGCGAATTTCACCGCGCAGCTGACCCAGCCGGCCAGGCCGCTGCCGTCCGGCGCGCCGAAGCCGCGCCCGTACAGGGTGTCGTAGAAGGGGTTATCCGGATGGGGGGAGGGGTTGACCAGCGGCAGAAAGACGGAGCGCACATCGGCCTCGATTTTGCCGTCGAGTTCGCTGAAATTCACGATGCGGTAGCCGCCGGGGAAGAAGGCGGTGGCGGCGGTCATGATGTCATAGAGGGGCTCGCCCGCGTCGGAGACCCGCTGGGCGATTTCGTTGAAGTGCAGGTGCCCCGAGAAGTAGTAGTGCATCCCGGCTTCGGCGAAGGCCTCCGCGGCCCCGCAGGCGTCGCCGAAGCCGAAGTTGTCGCCCATGAAGGTATCCATATTGCCGAACATCTCGCCCAGGGGGTGGTGCCCCATGCCGACGACGATCTTGCCGTCGGCCTCGGCCTTTGCGCATTGATCGAGGACCCACTCGCGCAGCTCGGCCTGGGTGTACCGCTCGCCGGTGCCGATGCGCCTGCGGTTGGTGTCCGCGGCGATCAGACGGTATTTGCCGCCCAGGTCGGCGGTGTAGGACAGCCCGAAGCGCTCGATGGCCAGCTCGTAGCCCAGGCGGGAATAG
Organism: Bacillota bacterium; assembly: GCA_009786275.1. Classification (GTDB taxonomy): domain Bacteria; phylum Bacillota; class Clostridia; order Oscillospirales; family Acutalibacteraceae; genus WRMQ01. Next base: position 4,163 of record WQTL01000506.1, read on the forward strand.
ACCGCCGGGTAGTCGTCATGCTTGAGATATTCTGCTTTCACCAGCGCCCCGGTGGAAAAATCGCGGGCGTCTCCGTTGCTCAGGTCGTGGTTGCCCGGGATGACCAGGACCTCCACGCCGGTGGCGTCCTCAAACTCCTCGAGCAGCCGCGCCGCGAGCTCGTGGCCCGCAAGCTCGCCCCATTCGCTGGTGTCGCCGGGTACGAGGAGGTATTGCAGGTTTTCGGCGTTGACACGCGCGGAAAGGTCGGCCAAAGCGGCCTCGAAGCGCTTCTGCGTGGACTCCAGGGCCCTGCCGTTGGCGGCCTGGGCCTCGATGTAGGCCTCACAGAAGCCGCCGGTCATATCGTCCGGGTAGATGTGCGGGTCCGAAAGGACCGCGATGTTCAAGGCCGCGGGGGTTGCCGCCGCAGCCGGGACGGGGAGCGCCCCCAGGAGCAAAATGGATGTCAGCAGCAGCGCGAGATAAGCGCGCAGTGTGTTTTTCGTTTTCATAACTTCAGCCTCCTCTGCAATCAACAGGACAAGTATAGCACAGGCTTGCCCGTTGCGCAAGCCTTGTGATTTTTCTTTTTATATTTCTATTGCAGAATTATAAACGCAAACCATTGTGCTATATTTATGTTTAGCCAAATAGAATTCAAGGGAGGAACATCAATGAAACGCATACTGACTTTGACCGCCGCCCTGTTTGTGATATTCGCCCTGCTGCTGCCCCTGGCGGCCTGCGGCGGGAAGGGCGACAAAGAGGCCGTCACCACAGCCGCCGAAGAGGAGCCCACCGAGCCCGTCGGCATTGACTTGGAGGATACGACGACGGCGCCCCTGGAAGAGCAATCCGGCGAGGCCGAAACCACCGCCGGCGTTGAGGGCAGCTCCGAAGCCGAAGCGCTGCCCGGCACGCCCGCGGAAGTCCTGGCGGCCTACACCGAGGTGATGAACAAGGCCAAGAAGGACGCCAAGCGGTTCCGCAAGCTGGAATACCAGTTCCTTGACAAAAATCAGATGAAGTTCGAGCTGGACGTCATCAACACCCCGGGCTTTTTGGATTGGCTCAACGACAACCTGATGACCACGAAGGAGAAGGCCCTGACGGAGGACAAGTATACCCAGGGCGTCACCGATATGACGGAGGACCTGCCGGTGATGCACACCCCCCTGGGCTGCATGGTGAAGGACCCCGGCGTGTTCACCAAGGCGACGGCCAGGCAGCTGCCGGGCGGCAACATAGAGCTCACCCTGGTGATGAAGCCGGAGGACAACCCCGAGCCCGCACAGCACGGCGCCACCACCGCCCCCAGCCGCACGGGCCAGATGTTCAACCCCTTGAGCAAGGCGGGCGTGGACGACCTGATCTACAAGGCGCGGTTCCTGATCACCACGAAGCTGGAGTTCAGCTTGCGGTATTACGACTGCAAATCGGTGCTGGTCTATAACCCCGAGACCATGCAGGTCGTCTCGCTGCGGCAGGATTACTACGTGAAGATCAACGTGGCCAACGGCAAGGTGCTCTTCATCAACGCGAAGGGCAGCGGTGTGCTGGAGGCGGCCACCGTGTGCGACCAGTTCAAGTACTAGAAATAGTGTAGAGACGCACGGCAGTGCGTCTCCGATGTGAACTTAATGATTGTTTTTGGTTGGAGACGCACTGCCGTGCGTCTCTACTTTTCTACGCGTAGCACACCCTGTTGATGATAATCTTCTTCAGGTCGTCCGAAAGCTCGTTGAAGTAGGCGCAGTAGCCCGCCACGCGCACCATCAGGTACTTGTACTTCTCCGGGTGGTCGTAGGCGTCCTGGAGCATGCCGCGGTTGACGACGTTCGGCTGGAACTGCATGCCGCCCTGCGTGAGGAAGGTGCGGAAGATCGAACCCAGGTTGCGCACGCCCTCCTGCCCGGGGAAGAGCGCGGCGTCGATGGTGAAGGTGACGGTGGAGCCGTTGACGGCGTAATCCCGGAAATTCACCTGCGAAACCGCGTTGAGCGAGGAGAACAGGTCGGCCTTGTCCATGGCGTAGGCCGGGGCGATGCTGTTGGCCAGGGGCGTGCCCTTCAGGCGGCCGCTGGGCAGCGCCTGGGTCTTCAGGCCGTAGCGGTCGTTGGTGTTCAGCGCGTAGTAGCCCGCGGTGTAGCTGCCGTTCCGGGCGGCGTAGGGGCACTGCTCCAGGGCCTCGTTGAAGAATTTCATCACCAGCGTGACCCATTTCGCGGGCTCGGGGGAGACGTCGTCCCCGAACTTCGGCACGGCCAGGAGGTCGGCCCGGACGGCCGCGAAGGCCTCGCCCTCGAAGTTGGCCTCAATGGCGTCGATGATTTCAAGCAAAGTATATTTGCCCCGCTTGAACACAAGCTCGTCGATGGCGGACAGGGAATCCGCCACGTCGGTGACGCCCACGGCCTGGATGCCCGCCGTGTTGTAGCGCGTGCCGCCCTCGTAGGCGTCCTTGCCGCTTTCCACGCAGCCCCGGTAGAGCGACGAGGCCAAGGGGGTGGTGAAGTATTTTTGCAGCATGCGCTCGATGGCCTGCTGGTCGGCGAGGATGGACTTCGCCAGGGCGTTCAGCCGCGTTTGGAAGCGCGCGAGCAGCTCGTCCATGTCCTTGGGGGGGTCGTAGTCGTAGAGGCCCCGCGCCGTGTGGGCTTGGCGCAGGTTGGCTTCCCACCAATCGGCCGCCGGCTTGGGCAGCCAGCCCTTCTTGCCGAGGAGCTCCGCGCCCTTGGTGAGCAGCTTTTCCACCTGGATGTCCTTGTCGAAGCGCCACAGGTCGTGGCTCTGCCCCTTCAGGGCCTGGAGGAAGGGCATCGTGACGTTCATGTTGGCGCTGTCGGTGTTGCCGAAGTGGTCGTCGCAGGCGATGGGCTCCACACAGCCGATGATGGCGTAGTCACGGGCGTTCTCCAAGCCGGTGTCGGGGTAGTGGCGCAGCAGGGTATCGATGTAGACGTTGTCGCTGAAGAGCTCCGGCATGGGGCAGCCGCCGATGTAGATCTCCGCCAGGCGGTCGAGGTAGCGCTGCGGGCTGCCTTCATGGATGCGGGCGCACATGTTCACCGCCAGGGGCTGCAGCTCGCAGGCGTCGATGAGCATGTAGGTCACGTCGTTGGTGGCGTCGCTGCCGTCACGGCCCTGCCCGCCGAAGGTCAGTGCCTGGTCGGAGGAGAGGGTCTCGAACAGCTTGCTGATGCCCATAGGGCCGTCGCCGTCGTTGATGAAGATGACTTCGTCCATCTTCAGGATGAACAGGCAGAGCAGCTCTTTCGCCTCGTCATAGGTGATGCGGCCGGCCTCCAAATCCCGCTTGAAATAGGGATAGAGATATTGGTCCATGCGGCCGAAGGAGACGGCGTTCTCGTAGGCCTCGATGCACAGGGCGATCTGGAGGAAGGTCATGCTCTGCAGGGCCTCGTGGAACGTGCGCGCGGGGTACTTGGGCACCCGCTTGCACACGGCGGACATCTTCTCCAGCTCCGCGCGGCGGCCGGGATCGGCCTCCCGCTCGGCGAGGTCCGCCAGGTGCGCGGCGTAGCGGCCCGCCCAGTCCTCCAGGGCCTGGAGGCAGATCAGCGCGCCCAGGTAGAAATCCCGGTTGTTCTCCGGGTGCTCTTTGGCGGCCCGCTTGATCTCGTGCTTGAGGCCCATGGTGCCCAGCTTCAGGATGCGGTCGAAATTCACCACGAAGTGCGCGATGGCGGCGAAGTTGTTGTTGAAGCCCGTGGAGGTCTCCGCGATGCGGGAAAAGTTGAGCAGCAGGTCCTCCTTGCGCTCGTGCCCCCGGTAGACGGTGCTCTTCATCAGCCAGTAGGGGAAGATGCGCGTGTAAAAATGCGCGCGTTCCTGCCAGGTGGATTGGAAGGGCACGGGGGTCTGCTTGTGCGCCTGGTAGAGGAAGGCGGCGTAGAGCGAGCCGTACTGCTCCTCCCAGACCTGCCCCGCCACGCGCTTGCCGGTGAAGTTGCCCACCAGCAGCTCGCCCGGATAGACGATGGTCTTCTTGCGCTCCAGCACGTAGCGCAGCCGCCTGGCCCGGTGGATGTGCACGGGCGCGTCGAAGCCGTTTTGCCGATAGTACTCGGTTTTGAGCCTGGATACCTCGAAGCACACGGCGCGGCCGCTTTCGCGGATATCGTTTTGGATGCGCAGCACGCGGTCCGTGAATTTGGCCGCGGGCGGCGCGTCCTTCAGCTCGTCGTTGCAGGCGCGCAGGCCGCATTTGCCGTAGAGCTCCACGGCCCGCTTCAGCGCCGCCAGGCTCTGCTCCGGGGTGATGCCCAGCCTGGGGACGTCGAGGCCGAGGCGTTCGGCCTTCTCCTCGTACATGTTGTGGAATTTCATCAGCTCGATGGTGTCGAATCCAAGGGACTTCACATAGGCCGCCAGAGCCCGGATGGCCTCTTCGCCGTCATTGAGGCCGGGCACAACCAGCGTGCGGATTTTCACCTGCGCGCCTGCGCTCACAAGCTGCTCCAGGTTGCTCTTGATCAGCGCGTTGTCCCGGCCGGTGAGCTCCTGATGCAGCACGGCGTCCTCAGCCTTGAGGTCGGCGATGAACAGATCGACATAGGGCATGGCCGCCTCGATAGTCTCCCAGGGGGCGCAGAGGGAGGTCTCGGCGGCGATGCGGATGTCCCGCTCCTTCAGGCGGGCGAGGAGCGCGAGCAGGGCCTCGCTGTCCTGGAGGAAGGGCTCGCCGCCGGAAAGCGTCACGCCGCCGCCGGAGGCCCGGTAGTAGCGCTCGTCCCGCAGGAGGGTCTCTGCGATTTCGCCGGAATCCCGGATTTCATCTTCCCCGGGGCGGCGGGAGAGCGCCTCGGGGTTCTGGCACCAGCGGCAGCGCAGCCCGCAGCCCGCGAAAAAGAGGGTCGCGCGCAGGCCGGGGCCGTCGTGCACGCAGCTGCGCTGGATTTTTACGATACGCAAAGCGTCGGTCGCTGTTGTTGTGGGCATGGGCGGAACCTGTCCTTTCTGAATAGGGAATACCATGTAGAGACGCACGGCAGTGCGTCTCCGAAAGAAATTTTGGTGCCAGGGGGAGACGCACTGCGAAAGAAATTTTTGGTTGGAGACGCACTGCCGTGCGTCTCTACATATAAATTCTACACGTACTTCGCGATGGTCTCCTTCGTCTTGTCATACGCCACCTGTATGCACTCCGGGACGGGCATATCCCAGTAGGCGGGGCGGAACAGCTCGATGGAGGTCATTTCGGCATAGCCCTTGGCCTTGAGGATGCCGAAGATGCGCGCGAGGTCCACCGCGCCTTCGCCCGGCCACAGGCGCTTGTCGTCCCGCAGGGCGCCCACGGGCAGGTCCTCCGAGTCGTCCAGGTGGAAGATGAACAGCTTGGCGGGGTCGATGGCCTCCAGGGCCTCCCACCTGGAGTTCATGGCGTGGAAGTGGAAGCAATCCAGCACGATGCCGACGTTGTCGCGGTCCGCGGCGGCCACGATGCCGTAGGCCTGCTCCAGGGTGTTCACCGAGCAGTTGGGGTAGCCCACGAACTCGAAGGCGAGCCTCATGCCGTATGGCGCGGCGATATCCGAAAGCTCGTGCAGCACGCGCACGGTTTCGGCCTTGATTTCCGCCTTGGAATAGGGGCCGACGTCGAAGGTGGGCACCACGACGGTCTTAGAGCAGCCGATGGCCGCGCCGGTCTCGCAGCAGAACTTCAGGCCGTCCGTGATCTCCTTGTAGCCCGCCTCGTCCCGGAAGCTGATGAACTCCAGGGCGTTGAAGGAATAGGGCTTCAGATGCGAGGCGGCGAAGAAGGCCGCGAGGTCGGCCACGGTGTGGCCCTGCAAGTACTCCCTGAGTTTATCCAGCCGGATCTCGATGAAATCGTAGCCGGTTTTCTCGCACCACTCCAGGTCCAGCGCAAGGGTGGAGTTTTTCATGGCGGTCGCCTGGTTGAAACAGATTTTCATAGTAGGCCCTCTTTCCATCATAATTTAGTATAAATATAGTATAGCAACCCTGCGCGAAATGTCAATACTTTCTTGACAATCCCCCCGGAGCCTGTTATAGTAGTAAGCAGAAAATAACAGAGGGAGCATGGCATATGGAAGAGGAGAAAAAGAGCAAATCCCTGATCGGCTTCAAGGACAAGCTGGGCTACGCCTTCGGCGACATGGGCCTGCAATTCACCTTCGTCCTGCTGGGGCCGTACCTGACGATGTTCTTCACCGACGTGCTGGGGCTGCCCCTGGCGTCCATCACCACGATGATGCTCGTTACGCGCCTGTTCAGCGCCTTTTCGGACCCCATAGGCGCGAGCCTGATGGACCGCGTGAAGCCGGGTAAGACGGGGCGGTTCCGCCGCTGGCTGGTCATCTTCTGCGTGCCCGCCGCCGCCGCCGTGGTCATGATGTTCACCAACCCGGGCCTTGGCGCAAAGGGCAACCTTGTCTGGGTCTACGCGGCGAGCATCGTCTACGCGGTGTTCTTCACGGGGGTCAACATCCCCTTCGGCTCCCTGGCCTCGGTCATCACGCCTTTGGAAAACGAGCGCTCGAGCCTTTCCGTCTTCCGCTCCCTGGGCTCCAGCGTGGGTTCCATGCCCGGCCTGATGCTGCTGCCGCTGTTCATCTTCACGGAGAACGCCGCCGGGGTGAAATTCCTGGACGAGCGCAAGCTGCTCACCGCCGTGGCGATTTTCGCCCTGTGTTCCGTGGGCGCCCTGTCGGCCTCCTTCGCCATGACGAAGGAGCGCGTCACCCCGCCCGCGGGCAGCAAGCCCAACGTGGGCAAAACCCTCTTGGCGCTGCTGAAGAACCGGCCCTTCCTGGTGCTGTGCCTGGCCTCCGTCATGCACATGAGCGTGGTGAACTATACGCAGACGATGACCGGCTACGTATTCAAGGATTACTTCCAGGAGCCCGGCATGTTCACGTTCTACTCCATCTTCAACTACGCGCCCATGGCGATATTGATGCTCTTCATCGGCAAGCTGGTGAACCGCTTCGGCAAAAAGGAGGTCTGCTCCGCCGCGCTGGTGCTTTCGGTGCTCTCCTACGCCGCGCTCTTCCTGCTGAAGACGGCCAACCCGTGGCTCTACCTGGCGCTGGTGTTCCTCAACGGGCTGGGGCTCTCCTGCTTCACCCTGCAATTATGGGCGATTGTCACGGACGTGATCGACTACCAGGGCCTGCTCTCGGGCCAGAGCGACGAGGGCACGACCTTCGGCTTCTTCTTCTTCGCGCGCAAGCTGGGCTTCATGGCGGCCGACGCGGGCGCGCCCCAGGCGCTGAAGGTCATCGGCTACCGGGAGGCGATGGACGGCGTGGCCTTCGTGCAGACGCGGGAGGTGGCCAAAAAGATGTACAACGCCACCACGGGGCTGCCCGCCGCGGCGCTGCTGGCGATGTTCCTGCTCATGGCCTTCGCGTATCCCCTGGGGAGGAAGCAGCTCAAAGAGATGCACGGGCGGATGGAGGAACGGAAGGTAGAAGAAGCGGGGGCATAAACATAACAGGTTGCCGCTCCGCGGATGCCTTCCTCAGTCGCCCGAGGCGACAGCTCCTCCCACGCGGAGGAGCCTTGGGGATTAAACACAAACGGGCTATGCAACCGCAAGACAAAAGATGCTTGAGTCGCTTGTACTTAATCCCCTAGGCTCCTTCCCGTGGAAGGAGCTCCCGCCTCGTGCGGGTGAGGAAGGTATCGCGGAGCGACATGCCCTAAAGCGTAACCTCCGCCTCGTCGTCGTCGATGGGGTCATACACCAGCGAAAGCCAGAAGGCCGGGAAGTCCTCCTTGCCGATTTTGTTCCCCAGCTTTTGCAGGCGCTTGCCGTAGGCCAGGAAGGCCTTGCCCACCCCGGTGTCGGGGCCGTAGGGCTCCTCGCCCGAGGCGGTGTTGCGCATGATGTCGATGATCACGTCGCGGAACAGCACCTTGCGGGCGTCCTTGGGGATGCGCATGAAGCCGCCCATGAGGCGCGACAGGCCCTTCAGGGTCAGGCGGTTCATGAGCTTGCCGCCCCAGCGCACGTATTTTTTGTAGGGCACCACCGGGTCCGGGGGGATCATCCTGTCCAGGCTCTGGCAGAACAGGCCGAAGTCGTACTCCATGCCGTAGAAGAGGTTGCGGTGCACGGTGGAGAACGCCTCCTTCAGGTATTCACGGGCGCTCTTCTCGCCGAAGGCGGGGATGTAGGGGATCTCGCGGCTGGTGATATGTACGCGGCTGCCCTCGATCTCAAGCACGCGGTATTTGCCCGGCCAGCCCACCAGGGCCGAGGTGTTGATGTCCCAGTAGGGGTTCCCCTCCGGCGTGACGATGGGGGCGATGTTCTGCATGTGGGCGTGCCCCGTGAGCATGAAGTGCAGGCCCGCGTTGGCCAGGGCGCGCGTGGTCTCCTGGTAGTCGGACACCAGGCCGTCCCTGGAAAGCAAGGGGTAGATGGGCGTGGGGGGCAGGCTGGGCCGGTGGGTCATGCCGAAGATGCGGTCGCCCGCGGCCTTGGCGGCCTCCACCTGTTCCAGGGCCCAGGGCAGCCAGGGCGGCGGGCTGACGCCGCGCTCCTCGTTGTCGTGGACGCACAGCAGGCGCAGGCCGGGCTCGAGCATGACGACATAGGCCATGCCGTTGTCAGTCATGGCGACGGCGCTGTCCGGGCCGAATTCCGCGAACATCCTGCGCAGTTCCGGGCCGAAGTCCTCGCCCTCGGTCTTGAGGTCGTGGCTGGCGGTGATGGCGATCACGCGCTTGCCGGCGGCCTGGACGGCCCGGAGCTTTTTCTTGATCTCGCGCAGCTCCAGGGGGTGGCCGTGCTGGGTCAGGTCGCCGCTGACGAGCAGGGTGCCGCAGTCCGGCTCCGCCAGGAAGGCCGCCAGGCACGCGTCGATGATGTCGTTGCTCTGCAGCACGGCGGTCACGTTGGGCAGGGTGTCGAGCTCCTCCGGGTTTTCGCGCAGATGCAGGTGCAGATCGGTGAATTGCCACAGCTTTAACATGGCGCCGCCTCCAAAAGAATTTTTTTGTTTCCTTACAAATTATAGCGTTATTTCGGAAGAAGTCAAGAAGGGAATTCCTCCTATGCCAAATGTCTACGACTGGGACGAAACCGTCGTGTATCCGAACTCCGGGGTGACCTTCGTCGCCTTTTGCATGTGGCGGCACAACGAGCTGCTGCGCTATCTGCCGCATATCGCCCGGGCGCTGCTCGGCCACAGGCTCCGTTCCGGGGGGAAAAAGCCCTTCAAGGCGGAGCTCTACACCTTTATGCGGGACGTGCCGGACTGGGAGGAGGAGGTGCGCCTGTTCTGGGAGCTGAAGGCCGACACGATGCTGCGGCCCTGGTACCTGGCGCAGAAGCGGCCGGACGACATCATCCTTTCGGATTCGGCGGAGTTTTTGCTGCGCCCCCTGTGCGAAAAGTTGGGCGTGCGCATGCTCGCCACGCCCGTGGACCCCGCCACCGGCCTGCTGACCGGGCCGGACTGCTACGGGCCGGAAAAGCTGCGCCGCCTGCGCGCGGAATTCGGGCCGGTGGAGATCGAGGAGTTCTACTCGGATTCGCTGCACGACGCGCCCCTGGCACGGGCGGCGAAGCGGGCGTTTTTGGTGAAGAAAGATGAACGGGCGCCGTGGCCGGAGAAGAAACTTTAGGATTATTTTTTGTTATGGAGACGCATTGCCATGCGTCTCCCCCAAACACAGTGTTATATCCCTCACCCCACCCGTTGAAATAACCCGTCAAAGCCCTCGCTGAGCAGCTGCGCTGTCTTCGGCCCGGCGGAGACTGTCTCCTCGTAGTGGCCGCGCCCCAGCTTGTCCGTGCCGATGTTGAGGTAGGGGAACCAGAAGTGCGTGTAGAAATCGTTCTCGGGGATGATGTAGCCGATGAAGTTGTTCGCCAGGCCGAAGACGATCTGCCGCCTGGAGGCGAATTCATAGCCGCGCAGGGCCGCGAAGATGGCCGGGCGGGGGTAATCCTTGCCCGTGGAGGCCAGGGTTTTGTCGAAGAAGCCGCCGAAGGCGATCTCTGGCGAAAGCTCGCCCGGCACGACCAAAACGTCCACGCTCTCGGCGCGGTCCCCTAAGCGCAGGTAGCTGATCTCGCAGGGGATGTAGTACTTGCCGCAATGGGTGTAGATGCCGTGGTTGAGGATGCGCAGCTTCGCGCTGAGCAGAAGGGCGATGTTCTCGATGGGGAAATCCACCTGCGCGCTTGCGATGTTCAGCACGGCGGGCAGCTCGGCCTCGGCGCTTAAAGTCCCGATTTCGCCCAGGGCGTAGCGCGCGACCTTTTTGCCGAAGTCCGGCACCATGGAGGGCCCGTAGGCCACGTTGCCCGCCCGGTGCTCGTCCAGGATTTTCGGCAGGCCCGGCACGGTGATCAGCCCGCCCTGCGCGCCCTGGAGGAACATGGCCTCCGCGCCCTGCTTGTCATGGATGTATTGCGCGGCGTAGGCCGGGAAATCGGCGGAAATCTGCGGGTTGTTGGGGCCCATCATCTCCGGGTGGCAGCCCATGGCGAGGAGATAGACGTCCTTCCGGCCGCTTGTGCTGGGCTCGAAGCGGAAGCGCGTAAGCTTGCTGTCGAACACCTCGGGCGCGCGGCTGTCCTCCATCATATCCGGCATTTCCGTATCGGCGACGAAAAGCCGGCCGTCCTGCCGGTTGTCGTAGGCCGCGCGCAGGGCCAGGGCCGTCTGCTCGATCAGATGCCGCTGGAAGGCCGGGTCCTTGCCGTCCTCCGGGATATCCGCCCAGAGGCCCACGGTGTCGATGCCGGAGTGCACGTGCATGGCGGCGATCTGTATGCTCTTGATCTTGGCCGCGCGGGCCCAGTCCCACACCAGCGCGCGGATTTGGTTCACGTCGGTATCCGAAAGCCCGATACAGTCCACCGAGGCATAGAGAATACCGCCGCGCCCGGTGTTGTCGTCCAGGTAAATCGCCTTGGCGAACAGGTCGTCCATGATGGAGTCGCTCTTCATGCGCCCGTAGCCCGCGACATAGTAGCGCCCCGCCTTGGCGTTCGCGATCACCTGCGGGTCCTCCGTGAGGTTGCGCTTGCCGAAGCCCAGCGTCCAATGATCGCCGGGCGTGAAGCTGAACCGCTCATCCCCCGGCAGGAAATAAGGGTTCTCCTGCTTTTTGCCGGGCTCGTACCACGCGCCCTTGTTGATGGGCTCCAGCAGGTTGAGGGCGTCGGTCAGGCCGTCCCACCGCGGCGCGGCCCAGTGCAGCGCGCGCATGGGCAGCAGGGCGATGGTCAGCACGACGCCGATGAGCGCGAACAGGATTTTTTGGACGAAAGAATTGAGTAGAAGCATGGTAAATCCCCTTTGAAAGTGTGTATGTAGAGACGCACGGCAGTGCGTCTCCGGCATAAGACAAAATGCTCTATATATGGAGACGTACAGATGGTTTTTGGGGACTGGAGACGCACTGCCGTGCGTCTCTACAAATTTATCCTCTCCCCCTGCTTTCCAGCAGCGCCTGAAAATTCGCCAGCACAAGGGGCGCGGCGTCGCTGCTTGCGCAGTTGATCTCCTCGTTTTCGAACAATACGAAGTGGTGGATGTCGTTGGGCAGCGGCATGTAGCCGGTCATGTCGTTGGTCAGGCCAAAGACCATCAGTTCCCGGCCGCCGGCCATGCTTTGCAAGGGGGTGTAGGTCCAGCCCGTGCCGCGCCAGGCCTTGGCGGCGGGCAGGCCCGCGCCGTCGCCGAAGGCAAGGGCGGCCTCCAGTTCGCCCGGAATGAGCGCCGCCGCCAGGGACGTGCCGAACTCCGCGTAGCCCAGCTCGGTCTTGATCTCCATGTCCGTGCACAGCGGATTCGGCCGCCGGATGTTGGCCTCGATGACGCGCAGCCGGGCCAGCAGGGTGTGCAGCGGGTTGTCCACGGGGAGCACGTACTCCCGGTGGGCGATATTCAGCAGCGGCAGAACCTCCTCCTCGCCGGTTTCGGGGAGATCGATCAGCTTTTGCCCCAGGGCGCGCCCGCGCTGTTGGAGCTTTTCCAGCCTGCTGCCGGTGGGGAACAGAGCGCCCTCCTCGTGTATGGCCAGCTCGGCCCCGTTGATCAGCTGGAAGTTCGCGCCCGCGCGATTCGCGATTTCTTCCATGTAGTAGGGGAAGTCGCCGGTGATGTCGCAGGCGACGATGCCGGTACCGGTGGTGTGCAGCCCCAGGTTGCACAGCCAGGTCCGCGGCTTCGTGCCGCCGTCGGGCGTGAAGCACAGCCGGTGCAGGTAAGGGTCGAAGCTCACGGGCGCGCGGTGGTCGTCGATAAATTCGGAGATGTCCGCCTTCGCGTAGGTCATCGTGCCGGGGGTGTGCTCCATCTCGTCCACGGCGGCCATGACGGCGTTTTTCGTGACCTGGGTCAGGTGCTCCATGAAGGCGGGGTTCTTGCCGGAAATCGGCGCGAACCAGCCCGTGAGGTTCGCCAGGGGGTTTGCCAGCAGGCCCCACAGGATTGGCCCGTGCATGCCCAGGGTGTCGATGACGCTGTGTTGGTGCAGCGCGGAGACGTTGAGGCTCACGACTTTGTGCGCCTCCAGGAAGGGGCGCAGCGCGGCGCGTATCTTGCGCACGTCTGTCGATGTGATGCCGTAGCTGTCCAGGGAAACGAACACCGCCGCGCCCCGCCCGCTGCCGTCGCTGAGGGCCGTGACGCGTATCGCCTGGTCGTCCACAATGGAAGTGGGCACGCGCTTGTTGATCACGTCCAGCGCGCCGGTGACGTAGTGATTGCCGTCGAGGACGTCGTAATCCTCCAGCAGCGAGGCCCTGGCATAGCCCAGGCGCCACCGCGCGCCCGGGGCCGGGGCATTCAAAAACGCCGCGTGGCCCGGCAGGAAATCCGCGCTTTCGGGGAATTCGCGGGGCGTGTGCCTGTCAGGGATGAGCCATGTGATGGCCCCGGCAATCCCCCGGACCGCGAAATCGCCGGCGTCATAGAGCAGGGACATGGCCTTGCTTGGCGGCGGGGTCTCCTCCAATGCCGCCGCGGCGGGGAACGTGAATACGCCCATCCCCAGTGCCATGCAGAGCAGCAGAGCACTCAACTTTTTTATGTGTTTCATAGTCTTTCGCCTCCTTCGTCCGCCCAGTGGCGGTAGTATTCCGTGCCGCGCCATTTGCCGTCCAAGAGGGCGCGCAGGGTGGTCTCGGCGCTCACCCATTCGTCGATGCGCGTCAGGCCTTGGGCGCGCCAGTCCGTGAAAAATTGATTGACCTCCGCCGGGTCGATCGCGCCGCGCAGCATCTGCTTGTTTTTCATGCGCACCCAGCGGATGGACAGCCGCGCCTTCGCCACCCGGGCCTGCCGCAGGGCGTCGCCGGAGACGGCCTGCTCGGCCTGGTCAAAGAAATTATCGTAGATGTCCAGCATTTCGTCGGTCAGATAGGCCCTGTCGCAGCTGTCGTTGAAGCCGGTGTGGAGGCTTTCCCGCCCTGCCTTATCAACCAAAGCGTCAATGTAGCCCATGATGTGTTCCGCCGCCGCGCCGTAGTAGTACTCGCAGAACTCACGCTTGTGGAGCTCCAGGTCGCAGTCGGGGTCCCACAGGAGCTTGCGGATCAGGTAGGCACGCAGTTCGTTCAAGTCCGTGCCGCCGCCCAGCGCGCCGCAGGCCTGCTCGAACACGCCCTTGACGTTGCTGCGCACGAAGCTCTGCATGTTGGGCTGTAGCGCGCGCCAGTTGGGGTGGGGCGCGGGGTAGTGCGCGAAGCCGGTGGTGTAATCCCAGATGTACAGCCGGCCGCAGACCCGCGCCCAGGCTTGCAGATCGTCCAGGAAATTGGCGTTTTCGTCGCAGCCGCAGCCTTCGAAGCTGTGGGAGAAGCAGCATTCGATGGAGCACAGCCGCACACACACGTTATGCCGGGGGCGGATGTGCTTCGGCGGCCTGCGGCTGTACATATAGGCCAGGGTGTCCACCGCGACATCGGGGAATTCCTCCTCGATTGCCTCGGCCACTTGGTTGACGAACCAGATCAGGCTGCCCGCGTGGCTCTCCTCGCGATTGTCAATCGCGGCGCAGGCGGGGCATTCGCAGTAGTTCATGCAGTCGTTCTGGGAGACGGAGATGATGCGGCAGTCCGGCTTGGCGCGCAGGGCGGCGCGCACCTTCTCCACGGCGATGGCGAGCACCTCGGGGTTCGTCAGGCACAGCTGCGAGAAATCCCGCAGGCGTTGGCCGTCCACCAGGGAGAAGTACTCCGGGCGCTCCTCGAAATAGTCGTCCGGGTGGATGACGCAGCGCTCGAAGGAGTGCACGAACCAGGCGTAGGGCGCGCCGCCGCCGTACTCCGCCGGCAGGGCCGTGCCGTTCAGGCGGCTTTTCACGGCGAAACGCGGGTACTGGGTAAAATCCCTGTAGTTGTGCCAGCGGTACTCCAGCGCGGGCTCCTGCGCGATGCCGAGCTGCGGCAGGGGCAGCTCGGGCGCGCAGGGGATGCTCTCGCAGGTTGGCGTGAAAAAGCGGCAGCCCATGGCCTCCAGCAGCTCGTATACGCCGTAGATGACGCCGCGCTTGCCGCCCGTGACGGCGATGCCGCCGCCCGCCGTGCGCACGGTGAAGGCGTCGTCGCCCAGGGCCGCGTCAAGCCTGACCCTGATCGCCGGGCCGCCCGGTTGC
>WQTL01000507.1 GCA_009786275.1 Bacillota bacterium
CGGCGATGCCGCCGCCCGCCGTGCGCACGGTGAAGGCGTCGTCGCCCAGGGCCGCGTCAAGCCTGACCCTGATCGCCGGGCCGCCCGGTTGCGAGGTGATCTCGAAGGGCGCGGCGGTCATCAGGTTCAGGTAATGCCGCAGCTCGGCGGCGGCGTAGGCCTCCGGCGGGGCGGGGCCGGGGGTGGTAAGGATTTTGAGGAGAGGGCTGCCGTTTTGTGCGATCATATTGGCCTCCTATACAATATCCTGTTCCGCCAATTCCATCATGTCCTCGAAGCCCACCGGGCCGTCGGCGCCGTTATCGGCAAGCAGGCCGTGGTAGCGCCCCAGCCAGTAGGGCATAATCATGTTGTACGATTTTTGCAGGTACTTGCCCATCCCGCCCGAGGCCGCCGCGTACACGTCGCTGCCCATGGAGCCGCGCTCGTCCATCGGCAGGCCGAGCGGGAAGCCCGTGGCGGGGTCGTAGAGGCGCTCGCCCTCGGCCTGTGCATCGGGGCGGGTGGCGTTGTCGATACGGAAGCCCCGGGGATTCACCGGGAAGCGGGACAGCTGCCAGGCGAGAACCTCCGCCAGGGGGCGGCCCCGGGCGTCCTTGATTTCGCGGCCGTTGTGGGCCAGCTGGTAGGTGAGATACCACTCCACGTCGCGGGAGTATTGCAGCACCTTCCACCAGGAATCGGCTCCCATACGATATTTTTCAACAAGCACGGGGTCGCGCTCCAGCTGCAAAAGGGTGTAATACGATATGGCGGACATGCGGATGTCCGAGTAATTCATAAACTGGATGATGGAATGGAACATCTCCTCGTCCGAGAACTCCTCGCCGCCGAGCTCCCGGCCCAGGGCCACGTGCCTGTCGTAGTATTCGCCCAGCAGGTCGGCATAACGATAAGGCTCGTCTAAAGCCAGCTTGCGGTAGATGCCGTGCCATTGGGCGTCGCCCGTCACGTGATGGGCGACTTTGAACAATTGCAGCAGGATGGAAAGCCCCAGGGGGGCGTCCAAAAAGCCGTCGCTGCCGCGGTTGGAGTAGTACTCCCGGCTCATGCGCGCCCAGGAGGTGGGCTGGCCCCCCGCGTCGGTGTGGCAGAAATCGTTGCCGGCGATGTGCTTCGCGTGGCGTGCGGCGATGCCGGAAATGATTTGCGCCAGCTCCGGGTCCTCGGGGCCGAGGATGTCGTAGGCCAGCTGCCACACGGCGTAGTGCCCCACCAGCTCGTCGTTGGAGGTGTCGCACTTGTAGGTGATGTCGTCGTCGTTCCAGCCGTCGTCGGCGTAGAGGCGGCGCAGGCGCTCCGGGATGGGCAGGGAGCTGTCCACGGACAGCAGGGGGGGCATGTCGTCGCCCTTTTTCGTCGTCGTCGGCACCCGCACGGAGATCAATTTGCCCTCGGGCGTGTATTTCTTGCGGAAGAACACCCCGTCGCTGAAATGCACGGGGTCGTCCGCCGGGTCGTTGACATGGTAGGTGCGGGCGATGTAGCCCTCCGCGTTGCGGAACACGATCTCTGGCATCGCGTCGGCCGCGGCCCAGTCGGCGGGCTCCAGCGGCGCGGGGTCGTGGACCACCATGCCCGTCGGCCCGTTCTCGGGCAGGGTGGTGGCGTAGGGGCGGCCCTCGATGAGGTATTCCTTGCTGCATCGGTTCGACGCGGCCTTGTTGTAGCGCACGAAGGCCGGCACCGTGCCCTTCCACCCGGGGATGCAGCACAGCAGCAGGCAGGCCTCCGTCCAGAGCGTGGCGAGCTCTTTTGCCCGTTGTATATCCTCGGGGGAGGCCTTCGGGTCGTCCCGCAGCACGGCGTAGCGGCACAGGTCGCCCATGGCGACTAAGCTCGTCCAGAGGCCGTCGTTGTCCGAGGCGAAGCCCGTCCAGGCCTTCTTTTCGGCCTTATACACCCCGCCGCTGAGCATGCCGCGCCGGTTCATGCAGCGATAATTTATTTCCGAGTACAGGCAGGCCTTCTGCTGGGCGCTCATGGGCTTGAAGGCGATGTGCGATACGCCCGTCTCGGTCAGCGCGAAAACGCCATCATTGCCGTCGGGCTGAAGGGATTTCACGGTGTTGTCGAGCAAATACCCGTGGGCGCGGAAGCACTGCACACGGTCGTAGGGCTCGGGGTTGGCGGGGTCGACGCGCCACAGGCCCTCGCCTGTGCCAACCCAGAGGACGCCCGCGGGCGACTGCGTATGGCACAGCACGGCCTCTGCGGGCAGGAAATCGGGCAGCAGCGCGGCCTGGCTGTCGTCCAGGGCAGGGAAGGTGAGCGCGTCAAGCTCTTCTGCCTTGTCCGCCCACGCGGCGATGGGCTTGCGTATGGCGAAGCGCTGGGGCGTCGCGCGCATTTGCGCGGGGCTGCCGGTGTAGTCACGTTTGGACATGGGCGCCTCCTTAACCGATTTGGTGTCTAATATTTCCCCAGCAGGCTCTTCTCGCAGAACTCCGGCGCGCCGTGCGCGTGGAGCGTTGCCAGCACGCGGAAGCCCTCGGCCCGCAGGCTGAAGCGGCGCAGGCCGAAGCGCAGCTGGCGCACGATCGTCAGGAGCCTGAACATGTCCGCGAGGGTCTTTTTGCCGTAGGCGAACATCTGGCTTTTGTGCAGGGCGACGGCCTCCACCTGCCGGTCGAAATCCCTTTTTTTGAGCCGGACATAGCGGTTGGGCCTGTCGGTGAACCAATACGCGATGCCCGCGGGCGCCTTTTCGCATGCCGTCCCGCCGAGGTCCTTGATGTAATGGTGGTTGGCGATGTGGATGAAGACGTCGGACACCGCCTTGCCCACCCGCAGGTGGTCCATGTGGAGCTCCGTGGGGACCAGGTGGTCCACGGTGAAAACGATGTCCGGGGCGGCTTTCGCCAGCGCCAGGGCGATTTGGTCCGTCAGCTCCGCCTGACCGTAGCGACCGCCGTCGCGGAAGCCGAGCATGACGATTTCGTCCGCGCCCAGGTGCGCCGCCGCGGCCCGGGCCTCCGCCTCGCGCGTGATGACGAGGTCCTCCGGCAGGACATCCGGGGTCTCGCCGCCGTAGCGGCCGTCGGTGGCGATGATATAGGTGACGTGCTTTCCCAGGGCCTTCAGCCGCGCGACAGTGCCCCCCGCGCCGATCTCGATGTCGTCCGGGTGCGGCGCGACGAAGCAATAGCGCTCGTAATTCAACAGCTTCGGGGCGGGGAGGGCCAGCTTGAAGATCAGCTTGAACATGGTGCAGCTCCTTCTTTCGGCTGCGGGCGACAGGTTGCCGCCCCTACAGGCAAGCCGGGCTTTCCCTGAGGAAAACCCGGTTCTTGCATGATTCTTTACGCAATTTCAAAAATATCGGGCGTGAGGGAGGACAGCTTCTTGCAGCCCTCCGCCGTCACCACGTACATGTCCTCCACCCCCAGCTGGGTGTCGCCGTAGGCCTCCCAGGCCTCGATCTCGAAGACCATGTTCTCCTCGAAGGCCATGTCGGGGCCGCCCAGGGAGCCGAACAGGTGCGCGTCCTCCACCTGCAGGCCGATGCTGTGCCCCATCAGGTAGGCCGCGCCGCCGGGCACGTGCTCGTCGTACCACTCCGCCGCCGCGTCGCTGAGCTGCGCCATGTTGACGCCGGGGCGGATGTTCTCCGCGCAGTAGCGCTGCAAGCGGATCAGGCCGTCCAGGACGGTCCTGGCCTCGCCGTCCGCCTGCCCGAGGATGGCGTGTTTGTTGAGATCGGACACGTAGCCCTTGTAGACCGCGCCCAGATCGAGGCGGACGATTTCGCCGCGCTGTAATTCGCGGCCCACGCCCGGGGCCTCGGGGTCGGAATCCCCGAAGCGGATGGTGAAATGGTTCCAGTCCTCGGCCCCTTGGCGCAGCATTTCCGCGCGGGCGAAGCTGATGAGCTCGTCGTCGGTGAGGCCCTCTTTCAAGATGCCAAGGCACTTTTCTGTCACGGTTTGGGTGATCTCCATGGCGCGGGTGAGGCGCGCGAGCTCCTCTTCCGACTTGACCAGGCGCAGGGTATTGAGGATGTCGTCGCAGACCACCAGCTCCGCCTCGCCGGCGGCAAGGGCGTCGGCCACGTATTTGGGGATGTCGGATTCCACGCCCACGCGCCCGCCGAAGCCCATCTCCTCCAGGGTGGGCAGCAGCATATCCTCGATCATATCGCGCGAGAAGATGGCTATGCTGTCGTCCGCCCAGCAGAACTCGTCGATGCTCATGAAGCCGACCCAGTTGAGCACGGTGACGCTGCCGTCCCGCTTGATCACGCTGAAGTTCGGGAACTTGTTGTCCAGGGCCTCCAATATGGGGTTGGGCGCGCCGTGCAGGGTGGGCAGGCCGGTGGTATACCAGACATTGCGCGGCGAGGTGACAACCATGAAGTCCAGGTTATGCCGCTCCATCAGGGCGGCGGCGCGCTGTTTGTTGTAGCCTACGGGTGGTTGCATAGGTGATCTATTCCTCCTTCGGCTTCTTTTTTCGATGTACCACGAATCGGTTCAGGGGATACAGCCAAGCGGTGGCGAGGATGGTGGACACCGGCCTTGCCGCCAGCTCCCCGTAGTGCGCGATGGCCCCGCCCATGCCCGCGGTGACGCGGATAATCTCCATGCCCACCCAGGTGGTGGCGAAGATGGAGAACGTGACCATGCAGAAGTGCAGGAAAATACTCACCGCCGGGTTGGCGTCCGCGGCGAAGGTAAATTTCCGGTTGAGCACGAAGCCGACGGTCTCGCCCAGGGCCGTGGAGAGCAAAAACGCCCACAGGAAGCCCAGGCCCTCGTATTCGAGCACCCATATGCTCACCGGGGCCGTGTTGAAGCTCTTGAACAGCACGTAGGCGAACAGGTAGTAGGAGCCGATCTCCACCGGGACGCCCACCGCGCCCACCAGGTTCCACTTGATGAACTTGTAGATCTCGGCGTGCTTTTCCGTGAAGGCTTTGAATTTCACGCGCAAGGCATTGAATTTCTCGTTTTTGATTTGTTTCATGCCGCGCCCTTTGTGGGGATTTTCCCGTCCACTTTGGCGTAGAGGCTCTTCGTCTCCTCCAGGGCCAGGATCTCCTCACGGCTGACCGGGCGCTGCTCGATGAAGGACAGATAGCCCATCAGCGCGCAGGTGACGGCGCTGGCGGCGTCCTCCAGGGTGTAGGCGAAGGGCGTGCCCTCCAGCAGGCACTGGGCGAAGTGGTCGTCCGTGTTGCGCCCGGAGATGAAGTAGTAGTCCGGGAAGGCCCCGTGGCGCACCTCCGGCTCGTCCCAGTCGTAGGCCATGTCGCCGGCCTGCTCCGCCTCGGAGTAGATGCGCAGGGCGGGCTCGCCCTCGTGGTTCTCGATGATGGAGCCCTGGGAGCCGTAAATCTCCGTGCTGTTGTTGGCGGGGGAGACCTGGGTGGAGCTGACGGTGATCTCGGCCATGGCGCCGTTCTGAAAGGTGGCGATGCAGATGGCGTTGTCGTCGCCCTTCATGGGCAGGGTGGCCACCTGCTTGCGCATGAGCATCATCACGGATTCCACGCGGTCGCCCAGGATGTACTCCAGGCAGCCGAACTTGTGCACAGACATATCCAGCCAGCAGCCGCCGCAGCGGTAGAGGTCGCCCTTCCAGGTATCCGGGTTCTCGTTGGCCTCGATCTCGTTGCAGCCCTCGTAGGTGCGCACGAGGCAGACGTCGCCCACCAGGCCCTTCTCAATCGCGTCGTGCATGGCGTTGTGGATGGGAAGGAAGCGGTGGTTTTCCGCGATCATCAGGCGCACGCCGTTGCGCTCGGCGTCCGCGATCATTTTGCGGCAGCCCTCCAGGGTCATGGCCATGGGCTTTTCGCACAGCACGTGCTTGCCCGCGTTCAGGCATTTCTCCACGATCTCCTCGTGGATGTCGTGCGGCACGGAGACCAGCACCGCGTCGATGTCCGCGGCCAGCAGCTCCTCCAGGGTGCGGTAGGGGGTCATTTCATTGGCGGTGAAGCCCTCCGCCACCTCGCAGGCCAGCTCCCAGTTGAGGTCATGCACCGCGGTGTACTCCACGTAGGGCGAGTCCTCCGCGCCGTCCGTGTGAAAAAAGAAAGGGAACCCGCAGCCGACGAATCCCATTTTTATGCGTTCCATAAGTACTCCTCCTTTTGTGATCGTGCCCGGCGCCGCAACGATGTTCCGTTGTAACGCCGGGCGCGGGTTATGCTGCTGTTACAGCGCGGCCCATTCCTCCACGACCTTGTCGAGGATCTCCGGGGTCAGGCCGAACTGCTTGGCCTGGGGGAACTTCGAAATGGTGCGGAAGGTCATCATGTAGCCCAGCTTCAGCTGGGGGTTCGTCGTGAAATCGGGGAAGTACTTCGCCAGGATCTCCACCGCCGCGGGGTTCTTCATGATGTCCTTGAGCTTGGTATCCAGAGTGATCGCCATTTGTTTTGCCTCCCAACAATTTATTTTACCCATTGTAGCACAACGTGCAGGGGCAGTCAAGGAAAACTTACTATTTTTCTCTTGCCTTTTTGCCTTTTTTGATTTATAATTACGGCAAGCAAACAGGGGAGGAACGATTTTATGGAGCAAAAGCTGCTGACCTACACCAAAAAGGAAAAATGGCTTTTCCTGACGGCCATCGTGGGCCAGAATGTGTTTTACGGCATTTTTTCCAGCGCGTTCGACTACTTCCTTCGCTTCACGCTGCTGATCCCCTCGATCGCCGTGGGCACCGCGATGCTGCTGGCCAGGGCCTTCGACGCGTTCAACGACCCCGTGATGGGCGTGTTCGTGGACCGGACGAACACGAAATGGGGAAAGTGCCGCCCGTACCTCTTCGCCGTCCCCATCTTTTTGCTGCTGACCACCGTCATGAGCTTCATGTCCCCCTTCGGGACCTACACGCACTCGCGGCGGCCCGCGCTTGTGGCGGCGTGGGCCTTCGCGGCCTATGTGCTGTTCAGCGTCGCGTATACCGTCAGCGACATCCCGCTCTGGGGGATCACCTCGCTGGCCACCGAGGACCACAACGACCGCAACAAGCTGCTGGCCAACGCCCGCGTCGTGGCCGCGGCGGGCATGGGCCTGGGCTTTATCGTCATGCCCATCGCCGAATCCCTGGGGCTCCGGCTGGGCAGCGACCAGAGGGGCTTTTTGGTCACTGCGGTTATTTTCGCGGTGCTCGGCTTTGCGATGATGCAGCCCGTGCCCTTCGGCATGAAGGAGAGGATCAACCCGAAAAAAGAGAGGACCGGTATCTTCCACGCCTTCAAGGTCATGTGGGGCAACAAGCCCTTCCGGCGCATCCTGGTCTCCGGCGTGCTGGCGAGCCCGAAGATGCTCATCATGCTTGTGGCGCTGCCCCTGATGACCTACTATTTCAACAACGACAAAGAACACCCCATCAGGGGGGTGCTCCTGATGGGGCTGGTGCTGGCCGGGCTGTTCGGCGGGCAATTTATCGCGCAGGGCCTGACGCCCAAGCTGTTGACGAAAATCTCCAAGAAAAAGCTCTTCATCTACTCGAACCTGTTCGCTGTGCCGCCCAGCCTGCTTGCCTTCCTTCTGTATAAGATCAGCCCGACGAACCTGATCCACCCCGTCAACATCGGCCTGCTCGCGGTTTGCTTCACCTTTGTGGGCATAGGCATCGGGGTCCCCGTGGTATTGATGTCCATCATGATCGCCGACTGCGTGGACTACCAGGAGTACACCACGGGGGAGCGGCCGGACGGCGTGTTCTTCGCCGGGCAGAGCTTCGTGGCCAAGCTCCAGACCGCGGTGGCCTCGTTCATCATGGGGATCGGCTACAACCATGTCGGGTTTTCCGACGCGGCGATAGAAAAGGTGAAGGACTACATCGCGGCCGGCGGCGTGGCGCGCACCAACCCCGAGTTCCAGCCCTACATGATGATCATGTTCTTCCTGATCACGATACCGGCGGCGGCGGGGTATCTGCTGACGGTACTCCCCATGCGGAAATACGAGCTGGATACGCAGGAGCATGACAGGATTATGGAGGAGCTGAACCAGAGGAGGCACGGGGCGGAATAAATGCAGAGACGCACGGCAGTGCGTCTCCCGGCAAAGCAAGACTATGTTTTCTATACAGGAGACGCACTGCCGTGCGTCTCTACATCATTGTTCAGTAATTCCCGAACCACGTATGCTCCCCGACCTCCGGCATCACATGCGTGTGGCTGATACCCAGCACGCGGAAGGCCTCGGCCTGGAGGGCGCAGCGGCGCAGCCCGTAGCGCAGGCTGCGCATCATCACCATGAGCCTGAACATGCCGCCGACGGTTTTTTCGCCGCCGCCGTAGGGCTCCGCTTGGTTCATCTGGCTGGCGTGCAGCGCCAGGGCCCCCATCTGTTGCTTGAAATATTTCGTCGTCCGGATGTAGCGGTTGGGCCGGTTGGTGAACCAATACGCGATGCCCGCGATGGGCCTGCCGGGGATCTCCCCGCCCAGCTCCTTCATGTAATGGTGGTTGTTCAGGTGGATGAAGGCGTCGGACACCGCCAGGCCCACCCGCCGGTGGTCGGGGTGGAGCTCCGTGGGGACAAGGTGGTCCACCGTGAAGATGATGTCCGGCTTCGCCTTGGCTATGGCCAGGGCGATCTGCTTTTTCAGCTCGTTCTGGTCGTACCAGCCGGACTCGCAAAAGCCCAGCAGGACGACCTCGTCCACGCCGAGATACGCCGCGGCGGCCTTTGTCTCCTCAATACGCAGCCTGACGACCTCCTCCGGGGGCATATCGGGCGCGGCGCCGCCGTACCTGCCGTCGGTGGCGATGATATAGGTGACGTGTTTTCCCATAGCCTTCAGGCGCGCCGCGGTGCCGCCCGCGCCCAGCTCGATGTCGTCCGGGTGCGGGGCGACGAAGCAGTAGCGCTCGTAGCGCAGGAGTTTGGGCATGGGCATGCCAATCTGCCGCATCCATTTGTACATGGGAGGGCTCCTTTCCGGTGCATACATACGGGGAGGACGCCATACGTATTCTACCACAGAACCCGGCCGATTGCAAGCGGTTTCAAAAATACCGCGCCCGCGCCGCCAAAGCAAGGAAGGGGCGCCTTTCGGCACCCCTTCCCGCGCATCAGGCCGTTATTTTCTTTCAGCCGAAGATCCTTTGGAACCAGAGGATGAGCGGCATGAGCCAGTTGATGATGCGCAGCAGGTCGTGGATATGGTCCAGGGAATACCGGGTGCCGAAGAGCCTGTGCCACCAGAGCACCAGGTGGATGGTCCAGTGCAGCATCGTGCGCCCGAAGCCGGAGGGGATGATCATGTCCGTGAGCATCGTCACGAGCTTCTCGCGGTTCGCGTCGTTCTGCACAACGTTGACCAGGATCGTCAGGAGCACCGTGAGCAGGTCCGCGCGGTCCTGCTCGCTGACCGCCGAAAGGAACCGGGCGGTGTGGCCGGAAAGCGAGGGGTACGGCGTCAGGGTGCCCACGCGCAGGCCGGCCAGGATGCCGGAATTCAAACCGGCGATGCCCAGCGGGGCCAACAGGTCGTCGAGCAGCTTGTTGATGTCCAGGGTGAAGAGCCTGCCGGCGGAGCCGGTGACGCTGCCCAGCACCGATTGGAGGGCGTAGAGCGCGTTGTCCAGGCTTTCCTGCAGCGGGGAGTTCCCGTTGCCGTCCGGGACGGTGAAATACGCCAGGTTGGGCAGCAGCTTCAGCAGGCTGTCCGCGGGGTTGGTCACCAGCTGCTCCACGGCGCAGAGGAGCGGGTCGAGGAGCGCCCGCAGCTTCGCGTCGCCGCTTAGGGCCGCCACCGCGCTTGCCGCCTTGATTTTGCCCTGGGCGCCCAGCGGCATCAGCAGGGCCTCGTAAATCGGGATCAGGCCGTACTGGTAGCCCTCATAGCCGAAGGCGGTGAGCAGGCCCTCGCCGCCGCCGTGGTTGACCACGGGGAACGCGCCGCTGAGGATTTCGATGTCCTTGCCGAAGAGCAGGAAGTCGAGCAGCTTCTCCGCGGGCAGCAGGAAGCGGATCAGCTCGCTGACGAAGCTCTGCTGGCTGTTGACCTTGCCCGGGGTGAAGCTTTGCAGGCTGCTGAGGATGGCCGGTACGTCGACGTCCGCGCCGCCGATTTTGACGACGCCCTCCAGCAGGTCCGCCAGGGTCCTGCCCTCCACGAGCTTCATATTCAGGTCGAGCCCGGCGACGGCGTCCTGCACCGCCTTCACGATGGCGTTGAAGTTGTCCTGGGTATACAGGGCGTCGCCCAGCATGTCTCTCAGGTAGCTGTCGGCCACCTGCTGGCCGGCCTGCAGCGGCACCGCGCCCAGGGGCTTGCCGTAGAGGATGATCCAGATGTTGTCGAGATACTTGCCGAAGTTCTTCGTCATGTCCAGGGCGTTGTTCTTCGACCAGATGGTGCAGCCGTAGAGCGAATTGGAGATGGCGCCCGTGTTGAGATCGGGGTAGCGCACCGGGGTGAGCGAGCCCTTCGCGCGGCCGCTGTAGTTGAGCAGGTTCACAAGGCCCGTCAGGCTGTTCTCCTCCAGCAGGTCGAACGCGCCCAGGACCTTCAGCAGCTGCGTGAGGAAATCCGCGTTATCAACCTTCACGTAGGAGCCCTTGTCGTCCTTGCCCAGCTCCTTTAGCGTGCCGGGCAGCAGGGGGATGGCGCCGGCAATCAGGTCCGTCAGCTTGACGCCGCCCAGCAGGCCGCCCGCCAGGCCGTCGAGCAGGGTGCCGTTGGCGTCGCCGATGAAGTAGATCACGTTGGGCAGCACCTTCACAAGGGTGTTCACCGGCTCCTGCGCCAGCTTGTTCAGGAGGAACAACAGCGGGTCCACAACAGCGGCGATGACGTCCGCATCCGTGACGACAGCTTCATAGGCCTTTACGGTGAAGCCGTCCACGTCCGCGCCCAGGCCCAGCAGCAGCGGCATCACGCCCTTGCGGTAGCCGTCGCAGCCGAACACCCGCATCAGGCCCTGCCCGCCGTTGACGTCTGGATCCTGGATGACCATCAGGTCGCTTTCGAACAGCAGCACGCGCAGCAGCGGCACCAGCGGCAGCAGCAATTTGGTCAGCGCCGCCTTGAAGCTCGCCTCGTCCGTGATGGCCCCATAGTTTTCGAAGTCCTCGAAGGGCGCGAACACCTCTTCCAGGTCGAACGCCTCGCCATCAATAAGCACGGCCTTCTTCAGCAGGTCGCAGAGGCTCATGCCCTCCAGCTCCACGCCGTCGAGGGACTTCTTCAGGCCCAGCACCAAGTCCACAAGCAGCTGGAAATTATCCTTGCTATAGAGCGTCTTGCCGATCAGGCCCTCTATGGTCTCCGTGACGGTGTCCTTCAGCGCCCCGGTGAAGAACGTGGATTGCTCCGGCGGTTCGCCCGGTTCGCCCGGTTCACCCGGTTCGCCCGGTTCGCCCGGCTCGCCCGGCTCTTTTGTCGTCCATTGTTTGATTAGAGCGATCAAATCGAACAGGTCGGCCGCCTGGTATTCGCCGCCCATCTGCTGCAGCAGCGCGAGCACCGGATGGATGATCTTGTTGACCGCCTGGACGGCAGGCGACTCCCTGCCGGGCTGGACGGCCTGCGTCTGGGGAGCGGCGGCGCCGGCGGTACTGACGCCGCTGACGGCATGACCGGCGCTGCTGAGCCCGAGGCCGCTCAATGGTCCGCCGCTGATCCACGCGTTGAGCTGGTTCTCTAGGGCGGTGTTGCCCGCGGCGAGCTTTCTCCACGCCCAGTTGATCACGCCGTCCGCATTATCCATCAGGAACTGCGCGTGGTCGCGCTTGAACCACGGGGGATAGATCACCGCGGCTGCGGCGGGGGCCTTACCGTAGTCGATCCGCTCCGGCCCGGCGGGCTTGGTGTTATTGACGTTCAGCAGGTTCACAAGGCCGGTCAGGCCGTTGTCCTCCAGGTAGCCCAGCGCGCCGGTCACAGCCAGCAGCTGCAGCAGGAAGGCGTTCTTGTCCGCCTCCAGATAGCGGGCGGCGGCGGGGGTTTCGCCGTAGACGCCCACCGCGTTCCAGGGCGGGGCGAAGGTCTTGGGATTGCCCACCGCCAGGGATTCGAAGGTCAGGCCGGGCAGCACGGCCGCCAGCAGCCCGTTGAGCGTGCCGGTGAGCCCCAGGTCGGTCAGGTCGACGTCCGCTTCTTCCAGCAGGCCTGCCAGCAGCGGCACGCGGCCGATCACCTTGGAAAGCGGGTGCAGCAGGGCGTTGACCGCCTGCTGCAGGATCGAATCCTTGCCGCCGCCCAGCAGGTAGGCCGCGTTGGGCAGCAGCTGCACCAGGGTATCCGCCGGGCTTTGCGCCAGCTCGTTGAGCAGGTACAGCAGCGGGTCCAGGATGGCATAGAGCATATCCTCGTCATTGCCCAGGGCCTTGAAAGCGGCGTAGTCCAGCAGGCCGGAGGTGGCGGCGTCGGTGAAGCCGCCGATATTCGCGCCCAGGCCCAGCAGGATGGGCAGCAGGCCCGCCTGATAACCGTCCGCGCCGTAAATCTTGACCAGGCCCTTGCCGCCGTTCACATCCGGGTCGACCGCCGCCGCCAGGTTGCCCTCCACCAGCAGCACGCGCAGCAGCGGCGCGGCGGGCGCGAGCAAAGCCACCAGCTTCGCCTTGAAGGCCGCCTCGCTGTTGACCGGCGCGGGGGCCGCCTTGTAGGCCTCGAAGCCCGCGAAGAGCGCGCTTAACCCTAAGCCCACATAGACGCCGGGGGCGGTCTCCACCCGGATGGACTGCTCCAGCAGCTGCGTGAGCGGCATGCCGATCTGGGTGTCCACGCCGTCGAGGGTCGCTTTCAGCCCCAGGACCTGGTCGACGATGGCGTTGAAATTATCCTGCGTATAGATGGTGGCGCCCAGCACCTGGTTGATGGCGGCCTCCAGGGTGGCGGGCGCGGGGCTGGGGAAGGTGATGCCCAGCGCGCTTTCCAGGCTGCCCTGGAGGACGGTGCCCTTGACCAGGTTGTTCCAGGCCCAGTTGAGCACGCTGTCGATGTTGTCCATCAGGAAGGCCAGCTGGCCGGCGGTCAGCCAATCCGGCCTCGGTACCTCGGCCGGCGGCACGTAGGGCGCTTTCTTGTAGTCCACCGGCACGGCGGGGCCGTTGGGGTTGGTGTCGTCCAGGTTCAGCAGATTCACGAAGGAGCGCAGGTCGGCGTCGCCCAGGGGGATGTCCCCGCCGGTCAGCGTGAGGACCAGCGCGAGGAGCTGCCCCAGCAGCATGCCCTTGTCGGCTGTTACGTAGCTCGCGCCCGCGAAGGCCGGGTCGTCGTCCCTGCCCAGCGAGAGCCACGGCGCGGTGAATTTCGTCTTCGTGCCCACGGCCAGCTGGGCGAGGTCCACGCCGTAATCGGCCTTGAGGCCCGCCAGCAGCTTGCCCAGTTCGCCGTCGAGCAGCTTGCCGGCGTCCAGGTCCACAGTTACCAGGCCTTCCAGGCAGGCGAGGACCACCGCGGCCGGGTGGCAGATGTTGTTCAGGGCCTGCCCCAGGACGGAGGGGTTTCCGTCCGCCAGGGCGAGGTACGCCACGTTGGGCAGCAGCTGCAGCAGGGTGTCCGCCGGCTTGGCGGCCACCTTTTCCAGCAGGAACAGCAGGGGGGCGAGGATGGCGTCGATCAGCTCGGCGTCGGAGCCGGCCTTCACGTCCGCGTAGGGGACCAGGGTCTCCGGGTAGCCCGGCACCGCCGCGCCCAGGCCCATCAGGATGGGCAGCAGGCCGGTCCGGTAGCCGTCGTAACCGTCGAGCTTGATCAGGCCCTTGTTGTTATTGATGCTGCCGTCCTTGATGAGCAGCAGGTCGGCCTCCGTTAAGAACACCCGCAGCAGCGGCGCGAAGGGGAGCAGCATGGCGGTCAGCTGGGCCCGGAAGCCGCCCGCCGTGCCGTCGACGGCGGCATAGGCGCTGTCGCCCGGGTTCGCCAGGAGGTGCTTCTCCAGCTTATCGAAGAGGGCGTCGACATCCAGCGGGGTGTTGCCCGTTACGACGAGCTTCTCCAGCAGGCCTTTCAGCGGCAGCGGGCCGCCCAGCTTCAGCAGGACACCGAGGTCGGCGTCGTCCAGATAGCCCTTCAGGCTGTACAGCCAGCCCGCCAGCAGGTCGAAGTTCTCCTGCGTATAGGCGTAGGTGCCCAGGAGGTCCTCCACGGTGGCCTGCAGGCTGTTTTGCAGGGTGACGGGGAGGCTCTTCTCGTCCAGCAGGGCCTGCAGCTTCGCCTTGACCGGCTGGTTGCTGCCCGCGTCGGTGTAGTTGAGGATGTTGCTCCAGGCCCAGTTGAGCACGCCGTCGGCGTTGTCCGCCAGGAACTGCGCGTGGGGCCGGTCGAGCCAGGGCAGGCCGGCCGCGGCGTCCAGCGCCCGCGCGTGGGTGTAGTCCACCGGCAGCGGGCCGGCGGCCTTGTAATCATCTCTGTCGGCGGTGTTCAGCAGGCTGACAAGCCCCTGGAAGCCCTTTTCCTCGATGAGGCCGAACGCGCCTGTGACATAGAGAAGCTTGGTCAGCAGGGCGGGCAGGTCGGTTTTCAGGTAGGAGGCCTTGTCGTCCTTGCCCATGGCCGCCAGGTTGAGGGTGTTCGCCTCGGGCAGCGCGGCGCTGAAGACCGCCGGGGTGCCCACGACCAGGTCCTCGACACGGAACAGGCCGTTCAGCAGGGTGTTGAGCGTGTCGCCGGCCTTCAGGCCCAGGATATCGCCCAGCAGGGCCTTCGAGCTGAGGGCCGTTCCGTTCACGGCGGGGAGATGCGCCTCGTCCAGCAGGACGGTGAGCGGGTGGAGCAGGTTGGCCAGGGCCTGCTGCAGCAGCGAATTGCCGCTTTCGTCGCCGGCGAAGTAGGCCGCGTTGGGCAGCACCCGCAGCAGGGTGTGCACCGGGTCCTTCGCCAGGGCGTCGACGATATACAGGATTGGGTCGAGGATGGCTTCCAGCTGCGCCCGGCCGCCCGCCGCCTTGAAGGCCGCGTAGGGCACGATCTTGGCCGTGAAGCCGGGGATTTCCGCGCCCAGGGCCATGAGGATCGGCAGCAGGCCGGTTTCGTAGCCGTTGTAGCCGTAGACCCGCAGGAAAGCGTTGTCGTCCGCGGGGGAAAGGCCCGGCCCGCCGGGCACGCCCTCCTGGTTGTTGGGCTTGACGGCCGGGTCGCGGATGAGCAGCATATTGCTCTCGGACAGGAACACCTGCAGCAGCGGCATCAGGGGGCTGAGCAGATCCGCCAGCTTCGCCTTGAAGGAGGCCTCGTCCGTGACGCCCAGGGAGGCCAGCGCGGCATTCGGGTTCAGCGCGTAGGCGGCCATGAAGGCGTCGAGCTCCCGCAGGAGGTTATCCGGGTTCGGGATAAACGAGCCGGGGTTCATCGGGTCGGGGATCTCCGGCCGCAGGTCCAGGGCCGTGGCGGCCGCGCCGTCGTAGACGAACACGAGCTTGGCCAGCAGCTGCGTCAGGGTCAGCGGCGCGTTGCCGAGGTCGAAGCCGCCGAAGGCGATGCGGGGCACCTCCACGCTGTCCAGCATATCCCGCAGGCCGAGGAGAAAGCCCGCGGCCTTCGGGAAGTTCCCCAGGACATACAGCTCATTGCCGAATGCTTTGTCCACGGTGTCGCTCAGGCTTGTACCTAGCGCGATGGGGACGTTGTAGTCGCTCAGCAGCCCCTGCAGCCAGGCCTTGATTGTCGGCTCATCCTCGATGAGCTGCGCCCAGGCCCAGTTGATCACGGCGTCCGCGTTGTCCACCAGGAAGTCCGCGTGGGCGGGCCGGAACCAGCCCGGCAGGTCGTTGGAGGCGACCGCGCCCGCCACCTGCGGGGCCTTGCCGTAGTCGATGGGCCGCGGGCCGCCGAACTTCTCGTACTGGATGAGCTTGGTCAGGCCGGTCCAGCCGCCCTGTTCGATCAGGCGCAGCAGCCCCAGCTGGTCCAGCAGGGAGAACAGCGTATAGGTCTTGTCGCCGATGAATACGTTGTTGGCGTCCAGGCCGCCCGAAAGGAACTTGCGCAGGTCCAGGCTGACGGGCTCGCCGCCGATTTCAACGCCGTTCAGCAGGCCGCCCAGGAGGGCCTGTGTATCGACTTTGAAGCCCTCGGTGGCGCTCAGGCTCAGGCCCGCGGGCAGGTTGCCGGCGCTCAGCGGGACATCGAAGACCGGGCGTATGGTATCCAGCAGGACGTACAGCGGGTGGAGCAGGTAATCCAGGCACTGCTGCAGCGGGGAGGCGGCGCCGCCGGTTTCGGAAAGGAAGTACGCCAGCGCGGGCAGCAGGGCCAGGATGCTCTCCACCGGGCTGCCGGGCGTAAACTCGTCGGCGGGCGTGTCCGGGTCGTCACGGTAGCCGACGATGTGGAAGTAAATATCCCTGACGGGATCCAGCAGGGCGTGCAGCCTGGCGATGCCGATGGTGGGGTAGTCGATGGTGACGGCGGCGTTCGCCCACTCGGCGCCGGTAAGGGGCGTCATCCCCAGCGGGACCAGGAGCATGTTGAACAGCGGCGCGACCGCCCCCGCGAAGCCGCCGTTGCCCAGCAGCCCCTTCACAAGGGGCTCCACCGTGGCGGGGTTGTTGTCGCCCTCCAGGATGTCGATGAGGGCCAGCTGCGTGCCGTCCGTCATCAGCACGTCCAGCACCGGTACCACGGGCTCGAGGAAGAGGGCCATCTGGTCCACAAGCTTCGCGATGCTGTCCACATCCGCCGGGGCGGGCATCTCGTAGCCTGTGGGGTTCTCCGCGGATTTGGGCAGCAGCTTCTTCATCGCCGCGTAGACGTCGAAGTGCTTGTAGGCGGCGCCCTCCTTCGTCAGGGCCAGGTGCTCCAGGATGCCGGAGAAGTTCGCCAGCATGCCGTCCTCTTCGATGAGGCCCGCGATGAGCTTCTGTATCATCTGTACGATGTCCACATAGAGCGCGCCGTCGGCCCCCATGTTCTGGATGCTGTCGACAAGCCCCTGGGAGAAGCTCGTTGCGGCCTCCGGGAACAGCGTGGCCCACAGGATGTTCAGCACCGTATCCGCGTTGGCCACCAGGTATTCGCCGTCCAGCTTGGCCTTCTGTTGGCCGGCGGGGGTGTTGAGGTCGGCCCACCACTGCGGGTAGGGGTCGTAGCCGTTCGGGCCCGGGGTGTTGAACACCATCGGGGCGGGCGGGTAGCCCGTGGGGCTGACGAGCTCCAGCAGGGCCGCGGCGGCCTCCGTCGGGGTTCCGTTGCGCTGTACGGGGAGCAGCCCCAGCAGGTACCCCACGAAGGCCTGCATGATGTCCGGCGGGTTGGCGGTGACGTACTGCCGCCGCAGGCTCGAGCCCGCCGCGTAGCGCTTGCTGGTGTAGGCGCCGATCGCGCCGTAGGTGGCGATGCGCCCCGCGTTGAAGGGCGGCAGGCTGAAGCTGCCCAGGTTCATCGTGCCGGTGACGAAGTTCAGCAGGCCGTCCACGCTTTCCAGGAAGCTCAGGTCCACGGCGCCCTTGATCATCTGGCTGATATCCAGCTCGGGGATCGCGTCGATCTTGATGCCCGCGCCGAAGTCGGCAAGGCTGGGCTCGTAGCCAAAGACTTTCCCGATGATGGGGTCGACCTCCACGCCCATGTTGAGCTTCAGGCCGTCCAGCAGCGGCATGACGCGGTCCAGGGAGAACGCGTAGCACATGTTGGGCAGCGCCTTGAGGATCTCCGTGACCGGCTTGCTCTTCACCCTGCCGATCCAGGTGAGGATCGGGTCGACGATATAATTCACCAGGCTGGCCGCGCCGGTGTGCGAATCAAGGGGCAGGCTGCGCAGGTTTTCCAGGGTGGGAACCCCGGTGGTGTCCGTGCCCAGCAGGCACTCGAAAATCGGCGTCAGGATGTTGGCGAAGCCGTCCAGCCCCGTGATGTCCAGGCCCAGCAGGTTCACGTCGCGGTTCGTGACCTCTATCTTCGTGATCAGGTTTACCGTTATGTCCGCCGAGCCCACAAGGTGCGAGTGCAGGGATACCTTGCTCCCGCCGCTGGCCAGCAGCGCCTTGAGCAGGGGCCACAGGCCGTCCATCACGCAGGAAAGCGCCTCCTTGAACTTGGCCGGACTCCCGTTGATGCCCCAGGGCAGGTCGAGGTTGCCCTCCGCGTCGAACAGGCCGGGCGACCTGGCCGGCGTCCAGGCGTTGGTGGGGTAGGCGTTGGGCACGGTGGACCAGATCGGGTTGCCCGCGATGACGGTGGTGGCGTAGGTGCCGGAGGGGGCCCAGCCGGCATAGCCGCCGTCCTTGCCCTTCGCGGCGGTCAGCTTGTCATACACCGCCTGGAAATTCCCCGTGTGCCCCGCGAGCGATTTGGCCAGCTGGTCCGGGTAGAGCCGCACTCTTTCCAGCGGGACCGCGCCGCTGTGCGCCTGCGGCGTGTCGTCGCCGTTATTGAGAAGGGTGTACAGGTGCTTGAGCCTGACGGTCATGCCCCGGAGCGTGATGCCCGCGAAGGAGCCCAGGCTGCCCATGTTGATATTGCCGATCTGCTCCGGCAGCATCGTGGCGAAGACGTCCTCCAGCTGGCCGAGCAGCATGGGGAACAGCAGCTTTATGATGCTGTTGAGCGTTTTGTCATTGAACAGCATTTCGTTCATGACGCTGTCCACCACGTTGGTCATGTTGAAGGCGGTGTTGGGGTTGTCCAGGTCCACCCCCAGGGACGCGATGGTGTCGATCACGTCCGGCGGGAGGTTCAGCGCCTGCAGCAGGGGCTTCAGGTCGCCGCCGGTGCCCAGCAGGGTATCCAGCTTGCCGATGAGCTCCGTCATCACCGCGTCGTCGGCGGCCTGGGCCCCCGGGGCGCGCGGCGCGCCCGCGTTGTGGACATAATCGGCCGGGGCGTTCCAATAGCTTGCGCCCTGGTTGGCCGGGGCCACGTCGCTGAATTTATGCAGCGGCAGGATGTCGTCCGGCCGCGGCGCGCGCCAGGGGGGCGCCAGGGCGGTCTGCTTGAACCAGTTCTCGGGGTGGGCGAGGAATTGGTTGTAGACGTCGAGCACCGCGTGGACGAGGAAGTCGTAGTCGTCCCGCGTGGCCTGGGTCAGGCGGCCCAGCTGGCCGGTTTCGGTGAGGAACTTGTAGATGTCCTGCACCGGGTCCCCGTAGCCCAGGCGGTCGATGGCCTTCTTGATCTGGGCGAAGGTGGCCCAGGAAAGCACCTTGACGTTCCTGCCCGCCGCGTCGATATCGATCTGGTTGGCCGCCTCCAGGCCGTCGATGA
>WQTL01000508.1 GCA_009786275.1 Bacillota bacterium
TGAGCACGCCCTTCACGCCGTCCACCACCGCCTGGCGGTTCTGCCAGAGCTCCACGTGGCAGAAGCCCGGCAGCAGCTGCGCGGGCAGGTCCAGGGAATCGCCCAGGCGGAGGGTTTTCTCGCGGAGGGTTGTTTTCGGTTTGCGTTTCGTGCTCATACGCGATATTTATGAGGGGGGCTAAAACTCTAGAACTTCGCATATGCTGGCCGGGGTGATGGTATGACGTTGAAGCTCAAGCCAAAGCAATTTTCATCCGTGATATGGATCCTGGCGTGCGCGTTCCTGTCGGCGCTGCTGGTGCTGTATTCCCCCTTGGCGCTGGAGGGCGCGCGTAACGGCCTGGCGCTGTGCGGGCAGGTGATCATCCCTTCGATGTACCCCTTCCTCGTGCTGGCGGGCATTTTTACGCAATTGCAGCCGGGCGTGAAGCGCTTCCCCGCTCCCCTGGGCGCGGTGCTGCTGGGCTTCCTGGGCGGCTACCCCCTGGGGGCGAGGACCGCCGCGCAGCTGCTGGAGCAGGGGGCCGTCACCCGCGCGCAGGCGCAGCGCTTGCAGCTGTTCTGCGTGAACGCCGGGCCGGCCTATCTCATCGGCGCGGTGGGCGCGGGCCTGCTGGGCAGCCGCCGGGCCGGTATGCTCCTGTTCGCCTCCATGCTGCTGGCGGGGCTGGCGCTGGGGCTCCTGACAAAATTTCTGCCGGAGCAATCCATAGGGGCGGCGTGCCAGCCGCCCGCAACAGCATCCCCCCCGGAGCGCAAGCCCTTCGACCACATCCTGCTCACCGCCGTGACGCAGGCGACGGGCTCCATCCTGGGGGTGTGCGCGTGGATCGTGCTGTTCTCCGCCCTGTGCGCTCTATTGCAGCTGCTGCCGCAGAGCCTGTGGCCCGCGATCCCCACGCTCAACGTGCTGCTGGAGGTCTCCTCGGGGGCGGCGGCCGTCGTGCGGGCGTCAATGCCGCTGCCGGTGCTCTGCGCGGCGCTGGGCTGGGGGGGCCTTGGCGTACACTGCCAGCTGCTGGGGGATATCCGCAAAACGGGGCTGCCGCTGCGGCTGTTCTGGGTGTCGAGGATACTGCACGGGGCCTTGGCCGCGGCGATATGCGCGGCCCTGGTGCGCTGGTTCCCCGTGGAGCTGCCCGCCGCGGCGATGTGGGGCGCGGGGCGTACCGTGCGCCTGTGGGCGGTTTCGGCCCCGGCGGCGGCGGCGCTCCTGTTTTTTTGCGCGTTCCTGATCCTGGACCTTGACCTGAACCGCAAAGTGTGCTAATATAGACGTTAGACTGTAGATTTTAGATTCTAGATCCTATGCGGGGAGCTTTCGCTTATGAAACGGGCCATGAAGGGGCTATTGCGGGCGTCGAAATACCTGCCCGCGTGCGAGTTCTGCCGTTACGGCAAATCCGCGCCCGACGGCAGCGGCGTGCTGTGCTCGGTGCGCGGGGTGATGCGCAAGCAGAGCTGCTGCAAAAAGTACGAATACGACCCGCTCAAGCGCAAGCCCAGCCGCGCGCCGCTGCTGCCGGAATATGACCCGGAGGAGTTTAAGCTGTAGGCAGCGCAGAGTCTGTAGGGGTGGCTGCCCACAGCCACCCGAAGTACAAATTATCCATCAGGAGGAACCCATGTCATTTCAAATCCCCATGACCTCATACGATTCCGCAAATGAAACCGTCCGTTCCCGCTATGACGACCAGATTACCAAGCACGGGCGCATCACCAACATGAAGCGCACCCTGCTGCACAACGTCAAGGCCTTCGACGTCTTCATGGAGTGGTACCCCCTGGCGGACCTCTGCAAGGCCTTCATCGGGGACCGCGCCCTGTCGCTGTACGCCTACGCCATCAGCGAGGGCAACCGCTGCCTGGTGTGCGGCACGTTCTTCCGCAAGATCCTCATCGACGCCGGCGACGACCCGGACAACCCGGTGCTCAGCGAGGAGGAGAACCTGCTCATGGAGCTGGGCTTTTCCATCGCGGAGGACCCGCACAACATCGACCCGGAAATTTACGCGCAGCTGAAAGAGCGCTACAACGACGAG
Source organism: Bacillota bacterium (assembly GCA_009786275.1). Taxonomy (GTDB): domain Bacteria; phylum Bacillota; class Clostridia; order Oscillospirales; family Acutalibacteraceae; genus WRMQ01. The sequence continues at coordinate 2,043 of WQTL01000508.1, forward strand.
CAGCTGACGCTCCTCTTCGCCTTCGCGGGCATCATGGCCGCCACGAACCTCTTCAACACCGCGGCCAAGGTGCCCCTGGACGAGGTGCTGTACGAATACCGCAAGACGGGGGTTACGGATTGATGAACCTGTAGGGGCGGCGACCCGCCGCCCGCAGAATATATTTTTAAGGATGGTGTGTGATGGAATACTTTTTCACGATCGCGGGGAGCGTACTTGGCCTGTTCTTCTTGATCCTGCTGTTCAAGAGCTATGTCAAGGCGCCGCCCGACACCGCGTTCGTGATCTCCGGCCTCTCGCGGGAGCCGAAGATCATCATCGGGCGCGCGAGCTTCCGCATCCCCTTCCTCCAGCGGGTGGATAAGCTGCCCCTGGAGCTGGTGAGCATCGACATCAAAACCAGCAGCTCGGTGCCCACCAACGACTACATCAACATCGTGGCCGACGGCGTGGCCAACGTGCAGGTGGACTTCAGCTCCGCCGACAACGTGCGCGTTGCCGCCAAGAACTTCCTCAACCGGGGCACGGAGTACATCGGCCAGGTGGCGCGGCAGATTCTCGAGGGCTCGCTGCGCGAGATCATCGGCCAGATGCGCCTGGCGAACCTCGTCACGCAGCGCGACGAGTTTTCCAAAAAGGTGGAGGACAGCGCCAGCAAGGACATGGCGAAGATGGGCCTGCGCGTGACCAACTTCAACATCCAGAACTTCAAGGACGACAACGGCGTCATCACGGACCTCGGCATCGACAACGTGGCGCAGATCCAGAAGAACGCGAAGATCGCCCGGGCCAACGCGGCCAAAGAGGTCGCCGTGCAGGAGGCCAAGGCCAGCGAGGAGGCCAACCGCGCCCGCGTGGAAGCCGATACTCTCATCTCCGAGCAGCAAAAGGAGCTGGCCATCCGCCGCGCCCAGTTCAAGAGCGAGCAGGACCGCGAGCAGGCTCTGGCCGACAGCGCCTTCTCGATTCAGCAGCAGCTGCAGCAGAAGGTGATCAACGAGAACGAGGTGGACGCGCAGATCGCCCGGGCGGAGCGCGAGCAGAAGCTGCGCACCCAGCAGATCGACCTGCGCCAGAAGGAGCTGGAGGCCTCGGTCATCAAGCAGGCCGACGCCGCGAAGTACGAGAAGGAGCGCGACGCCGAGGCGAACCTGTTCCAGGCCAAGGCGCAGGCCGACGCCAAGCGCTACGCCGCCGAGCAGGACGCCGCCGCCGCCAAGGCCCGGCTGATCGCCGAGGCGCAGGGCGAGAAGGAGAAGCTCCTGGCCCAGGCCGAGGGCGAAAAGGCCATTTTGCTCGCGCAGGCGGACGGCACCCGCGCCAAGGCCGAGGCGATGAAGCTCATGGGCGAGGCCGCCGTGCTCGAAATGGCCTTCCAGGTGCTCCCCGAAGTGGCCAAGAACATCGCCGAGCCCCTGAAGAACGTCGACGCCATCACGATGTACGGCGAGGGGAATTCCAGCGGCTTCGTGGGCGATATGACCAAGGGCTTAGCCCGGGTGTTCAGCGTGGTGGAGGACACCACGGGGCTGAACCTGGGCAACGTGATCAAGGGCTTCGCGGAGAAAAAGGCGGAAGAGGCGTAAACTTATTTGAATTGAAAGTAGCGGGCGGCAAAAATGCCGCCCCTACAGGTTGTAAAGGCCGCACGAGGATTTTTCGCGGAGCGACTGACCGTTTTGCAGGAGGACAAGCACCATGGCCACCGCAAAAAAGCGCCGTCACCGAGCCCTGCTCCTGTTTTTGATTCCCGTCGTTTTGCTTGCGGCCGGCTTTGGCCTCCCGAGGATCAGCCTTTGCCCGCGCTGCTTTTCCACGGACACGGCGCCCATCCAATACGGGTACTTTCCGCCTGACGCGCAGGCCATCGCGAACCATCAGGTCTATCCAGGCGGCTGTGAAGTTGAGCTTTCCGCACCGACGCGGCATTGTTTTAACTGCAAAAATGAGTTTGGTCTTACATTGCTGCCCGTGTATTCGATTGCCGCCGCCGTGCTCAGCGCACTTGTGCTCGCGATTACATTTGCTGTCATATTCATCGTAAAAAAAATTAGGTCAAGGAGAAACATGCATGCCTGAATTCACCGGCAAAGTTGCCTTCATCACCGGCGCGGCGCGCGGTCAAGGCCGAATCACCGCCCTGGCCCTGGCCCGCGAGGGCGCGTCCATCCTCGCGTTTGACCTGGGCGCGAAAATCGAATATCCGGCCTATTCCTACGCGGCGGGGGAGGAGTTGGATTCCCTCAAAAAAGAAATCGAGGCCCTGGGCGCACAGTGCGTCGTGGCCCTGGGCGACGTGCGGGACGACGCGGCCGTTGCCGCCGCCGTCGATGCAGCCGTGGCCGCCTTCGGGCGCATCGACATCCTGTTCAACAACGCGGGCATCTGCGCCTACGCCGAAATCGATAAAATGACGGACGTCGAAATGAATAGCATGATCGATATCAACCTCAAGGGCCCGATGATCGCGGCCCGGCATATCGTGCCCGTGATGAAGGCGCAGGGCAGCGGCGTGATCATCAACAACTCCAGCGTGATGGGGCTGCGCGGCGGGCGGCGGCTGAGCCACTACGCGGCCTCCAAGTGGGGCCTGACGGGCTTGACGAAGTCCTGGGCCATCGAACTTGCCCCCTGGAACATCCGCGTGGTGAGCATCCACCCCACAGGGGTCAACACCCCCATGAACGACGGCCTGGCCGCCCTGGAGGGCAAAACACCCATGGAAATCGCCGAGGCCAGCGCGGGGAATCTCCAGCCCGTCCCGTGGATCGAGAGTGAAGATGTGGCGGCAATGGTGCTGTATCTCGCAAGCGAGCGGGCGCGGTTCGTCACCGGGGCGCAGTTCGTGCTTGACGCGGGGCTGCTGACGGCGTAGGGGGGCCTATGCCATTCGAAAAAAGGGCAGGCGAAGCCGAACGCCGCGCCTACGACCTTTTCGCGCGGGCGGGGATTCCGATACCGGGCCTGCTCTCGTATGAGGCGGGCATGCTTTCTTTGGAGGACCTACGGGATACGCACGCAAGCGATTGGGCGCAGGCCGGCCGCATGGTGGATATGGCCGCCGATTTGCACGCCGCGTTCTGGGATAACTACGAGGCCTTCGGGGAAGTCGGGCTGCCGTGGCGGCTGGACAACGCCAAAAATCTTGAGCGGCACTGCAAGGCCATGGAAAAGGGCATCAAGCCCTATTGCGGGGCGCATGGGATGGACACAGGGGTTTTCCGGCAGGCCTTGGCATATTTTCGGGCAAAAATGCCGGGGCTGCTGCATGAACGGCTCCATGCGGGTAAAAATAGTACGGTCATTCACGGCGATTTGCACCCGGGGAATCTGCTCATGCCGAAGGACGGCGGCGGCCGGGCCGTGTTCGTGGACCTGGAGGCCGTGCGCATGGGCCTTGGCGCGGAGGACCTGGCGATGCTGCTGGGGCTGCATATTGCGCCGGAAAAGGAAAGCGCCCTGCCGCTGCTGGAGCGCTATCATCACAGGCTGTGCGGGCGCGCGGAGGGCTACGCCTTCGATACCCTGCTGGCGGATTACCAAGCCGCCTTGGCGGAGGTCCTGTTCTTCCCCATAAAGCTGTATTTCAACGGAATTGACGACGCGGATATGATGAAAAAAGCAATACAAGCCTGGAGGGCGTTCGTATGACAGTCCTGTATATCCTGGCCGGCGCCTGCGTGGCGGTTTCCGCCGTGACGGCCACCCTGGGCAACAAGAACAAGATCAAAGGGCGCTTCGTGTGCAAGATGGTCTCGTCGCTGCTGTTCTGCCTGGTGGCCTTCCTGGCCGCGGCGGGGCGCGAGGCGCCCATGAACATCCAGACGGCCCTGATGCTCGGCGCGCTGGTGCTGGGCCTGGTGGGCGACATCGTCCTCGGGCTGGACATGTTCATCGCCGAGGAGCACCGCGGCTTCGTGTTCCTTCTGGGCGGCACGCCGTTCTTCCTCGGGCACCTGCTCTATATCGTGCTGCTGCTGTCCTACGGCAATATCCAGTGGCACCTGGTGGCCGTGCTGCCCGCCGTGCCGATGTTCTTCCTGCTGCTCAACCGCTTCGGCCTGATCAAGCTGGATAAGATGATGATCCCGCTGTCGCTCTACGGCCTGGTGCTGGGCGCGATGATGCTGGCCACCTTCAACCTGGCCACGCAGGGCGGAGAGCTCGGCCGGTGGATGTGGTACCCGGGGATTTTATTCACCATCTCGGACGGCTCGCTGTTCCTGCGGACCTACGGGGAGGGGCCGCTGAAGAAGATGAATTCCGTGTTCTCTTACACCGTGATGCTGCCGTACTACGCCGCGCAGGGGATATTTGCGCTGACGGTGGGGTGGCTGTAGGGAATCCCCCCGGCGCTACCCGCGTTCATAGGGTGCGGGCTCGCCGGTTCTTCCCATGAGGTAATCGGCGCTTGTGCCGTAGAAATCGGCAAGCTGCCCCATGACGTCCAGCGGTATATCCCTGTCTTCCCGCAAGTCCCGGATTTTTGGATATTTTAGTATTACATTTCGCATGGTATCACCTCAAATACATCATATTATCCCATATTGGTATTATTGGCATTTATACCAATGCGGGATATAATGTTTCCGGAGATGAACTTTATACCCATGCAATTCGGTGAAATCCTGCAACTGCTCATGGTTTTGCTGCGATTCCATTATACCGCTTTTGGAGCTGCTTTGCAACTTTTGTACATTATTTTCCCCCTGCGTTTTCGGCGATTTTCCCTTGACATACCCGCTCTTCCTTGCGTTGCTTGCACTTGCTTATCTGGCTGGTTTGGAAATGGGGTAACTCAAGTTTTTTTGCCAGGTTCGCGCTGCTTTGCGGGGAGAGATAGACGTTTTCGCCCGCAGCAACGAATGTCTGCGGCAGGTCATCGCCCACTGTGACAACCGCCCCGGCCTCCTGCGCCCGCCGGAGGAATTCCCGGGTGTGCTTCGAGACCGTTGTGGTATCCAGGTCGAAAATGCCCACGATATCGTCCCGCTCGCACAGGACGCCCGGGCCGATAGAAAACATGCGCATGAGAACCTCCGAATTGCGTCTCCTAAAAAGACCCTTCGCCTATAAAGCTTTTCAATTCCCTCGCCAGCCTTGCCGCCGGCAGCCCCACCACGTTGAAATAATCCCCCGTGATGCCCTCCGCCAGCAGCGCGCCCCTGCCCTGTATGCCGTAGGCCCCGGCCTTGTCCATGGGCTCGCCCGTGCGCACGTAGGCCCCGATTTCCTCGTCGCTTAAGCCGTAGAAGCGCACGAGGCTCTCCTGCGAGAACACGCGTTCGTCCTCCCCGCGCCGCAGGCAAACCCCGGTGATCACGCGGTGCTCCCGACCGGAGAGCAGGCGCAGCATGCGCGCGGCGCCGGCGGCGTCCGTTGGCTTGCCCAGCAGGATGCCGTCGATCTCGACAATCGTATCCGCCGCGATAACGCAGTCCCCGGGGAAGTCCCGCGCCGCGGCCGCGGCCTTCTGCCGGGCGAGTGCGCGCGCCGCCTGCGCGGCGGTCCATGCCGGGTCAAGGCGCTCTTCCACGTTCGGGGCGTGCACCTCAAAGGGGATACCCAGCAAGGCGAGCAGCTCCCTGCGGCGGGGGGAGGCGGAAGCGAGGACATAGATCATGTATAATCCCTTCGGTGTCATTCTTATTACATAGGATATCACAAGTGCCGGTGCGCGTCAAGGGCCTCACAGGAAGCCCGGAAATTTCTTCGTTTCATGTTGCGGTACATTAGATAAGTGAAAAAGGGAAGAACCGTGGCCCGAGGCGCGTTCCTCGGCCCGGAATCCCTCCGCCTCAATAGCATTGACGAGCGCGTCCGTCTGGCCGGGAAACCTCGTGTCGATCAACACGAGCTTATCGTCCCAAACCAACGTGGGGTAAATCGCGCCGTTGGGCCTTTCGAGTTCCAACATGGCTATGTTGCCGGTGATTTTCATTCAGACGATGTCCTTTCTCTTTGCTTCACAGCTATGATACCACAGATCGGCGCAGTTGTCCATGGCCTGAAAATAAAAACGACTCATTGCGTGTTTTTCGCGGGTGTGCTATAATGGCATGGAGAATGGCAGGAGGCTTTGATCGTGTATAGCAACGTAGTTCGCTCCGAGGAATATAAACACCGTATAATTGCGTTTATCCGGAACGCGTATGGCATAGAGGCTGTGAATATCCCCCTTGCCAGGCGCGGCTTTTACGGCGAGACGTGGCGGCTGAATGCGGCTGACGCCAGCTACTTTTTGAAAATCGTTTACGCCGCCACGCATCAGGCGGTTTACGAGCGCAGCTTTGCGGTCGTCCAGCATCTGTGCGGCCACGGCATCGACTTCATCAGCCGCATCGTAAAGGCAAAAGACGGCGGCCTGTTCACTCGATTCGACGGCGCGGTTCTCGGGGTATTCGACTGGATTGACGGGGAGAACATAGAGACGGACGCAACTAAAATCCCGGAATATCAGATGCTGGCAAAGGTGTACACGGTTCCGATCCATGGCGTTTTCATTCCCTGCGAGGATTTTTCGGACAGTTTTGCCCGTAAATTCTTCGGACAGTGGAGCGTGCTGGAGGATCCAGCGCTGTTATCCCTGCTTGAGAGAAACCGCGCGAAGCTCGAGCACAGGGCCGGGCGGCTAAAATGCTTTGCCAAGCGGTGCCAAGGAGATACAGAGGGCTTCGTCATCACCCACGGCGACGCAGGCGGGAACTTCATTGTGAGCGGCGACAGGCATTTCATCGTGGATTGGGATAACCCTGTCCTCGCGCCGCCGGAACGGGACGCTTGGGTCATGTGCTGCCGGGAATGGGCGAGGGACGCTTTTCACAGCGCCCTGCGTCAAAACGGCATCAGCTATACCCTGCGCCCCGAGCGGTTGGCGTATTACTGCTATCAATTTTTCTTCTTCTATCTCACCGCGTTCCTGGATGTATCCGCGCAAGCTGACACAGTTGCGGAATATTTCGATCACTGGATTGAAGACAGCTTCGCGTATGCGGACAGGGTGGCGTGAGCAGGCCGGCTTGGCGGGACGAGCTTGGCGAGTTCTCCGACGAGGCTCTGCCCGAACCGCTGATAAAGCACAAGTACCATAGTGATTCGCGAACTGTCCAGAGAAACCGTTATGAGCATTACCGGCAGACAGTGCGTTTGGCGTGGCCGCTCCTTTTTCACGGAAATCCGCGAAATGTCTTTACAGCGCCGCGTGCGATATGCTATACTGGGCGCAGCAACAGTGAAGGAGAATCCCTATGGCGACGAAAGTGAAATCCAAGGCCCCGCCGGCGGTGAACACCCATCCCAACAGGATCGGCGTGAAGGAGGCCGCGGGCTACATGTTCGGCGACGCGGGCAACCTGTTCGTGCTGACGTTCATCTCGACCTTTCTGAAAATTTTCTACACCGACGTGCTGAAGATCGACCCGGCGCAGGTGGCGGTGCTGTTCCTCGTCACCCGCCTGTGGGACACCGTGAGCAACCCCATCTGGGGCATGATCGTGGCGAAGAGAAAGCCGGGCAAGGGCGGCAAATACCTGCCCTACCTCAAATGGCTCAGCTTCCCCCTGGGGCTTTCCACGGTGCTGTGCTTTTTGAACTACCGGGGCGTGATGGGGAACGGCACGCTCATCACCGCCATGGCGTACGTCACCTATTTGATTTTCGAGGCGCTCTACACGGGCATCTGCATCCCCTACGGCTCCCTGGCATCCGTCATCACCGACGACCCGGCGGGCAGGACGCTGCTTTCTACCTTCCGCTCCATCGGGGGCGGCGTCGGCGGCGGCATCGTGCTGATCCTCGCGCCCATGGTGGTGTACAAAAAGCAGGACGGCTACGACGTGACCAGCGCGAACGGCATGCTGCTGTTCGCCGCGGCGATGGCGGCGTTTTCCGTGCTGTTCTATCTCCTGTGCTACAAGGGCACGAAGGAGCGCGTGCCCTCCGAGGAGAACCCGAACGTCGACATGAAGCGCACCTACCTGGGGCTCATCAAGAGCAGGCCCTTCATCGCCATCGCCCTTTCGGGCATCCTAGTGAGCGGGCAGCTCCAGTTCGCCTCGTATAACCAGTACCTCTACAAGAATTTCTTCGAGGACAAGGGCCTGGCGATCATCGGCACGGTGGCGAATTACCTGCCCATGGCGATCCTCATCCTGTTCGTACCAAAATTGGTGGCGCGCTTCGGCAAAAAGGAGCTGTGCGGGGCCGGGGCGCTGCTCTCGGCCGCGGCGGCCATCGCGGTGGCCGTCATCCAGCCGGGCAGGGACCAGGCGGGGCTGTTCATGTTCTTCCTGACCGTCATCGGCACGGGCTACTCCTTCGTGAGTATCACCGTGTGGGCCGTGGTGGCGGACGTCATCGACTACCAGGAGATGAAGACGGGTATGCGCAGCGAGAGCGCGATCTACGCCGTGTATACCTTCTCGCGCAAGGTGGGGCAGACCCTGGCGGACACCGGCGGCATGCTGCTGATCAAATGGGCGGGCTACAACGACGTGAACGCGAACCTGGGGTATGTCCCCGGCGTGGGCGAGCGCCTGATGGTCCTGTGCACGGTGATCCCCGCCGTGGTGTATACGCTGGTGTTCGTGTTCATGCAGTTTGTATACCCGCTTTCGAAGGAGAATTTGGGGCCGGTGTACCGGTTTATGGAGGAGAAGCGGGGGAGGGGCGAACAGGCGGCGGACCTGCAAAAAATATAAAAAAATAAAATATCCTCTGGATTTTTCCCTTGATTTGTGATATACTCACCCTAAGCGAATGATTAGGAGGGCGAGCATATGACAGCCGTTCAGACACAGACAAACCTCGAGGTGGTGCGTGTGCAGCGCAGTTGCGTGCACGACGGCCCCGGCCTGCGCACCACGATCTTTTTCCGGGGCTGCGCCTTGCGCTGCCAATGGTGCCAGAACCCCGAAAGCCTCGATTTTACACACGCAGAAGGAGACGAAAACCTCACCGCCCAAGACGCCGCCGAAATTATTCTGCGGGACGCGAAATACATGCGGGCTTCCGGCGGGGGCGTCACGCTCTCCGGCGGCGAGCCCTTTTTGCAGAGCCCCGAAAGCCTTCTGGAGCTCCTCTCGCTCCTCAAGGAGGAGAATATCCCGGTGGCCGTCGAAACCGCCCTGTGCGCCCCCTGGGAGCACATCGAGGCCCTGCTGCCCTATATCGATCTCTTCGTGGCCGACCTGAAGGCCGTCGACCCGGCGCTCCACAAAGAACTCACCGGCAGGGACAACGCCCTCATCCTCGGCAACCTCGAAAAGCTCGCCGAGCTGGACGCCCCCATCCGTCTGCGCATGCTCATGGTGCCGGGCCTGAATGACAGTGAAGACGCCATCGAAGCCGCCGCCAATTATCTTAAAACACTGGGATTCGATCAGATCGAGCTCATGCGCTACCACAACATGTACGAGGACAAGGCCAAGCGGCTGGGCCTCGAGGTCCCGGCTCTCGGCATCACCGGGGACCAGAGCCTGCTTTCGCTCAAGCGCGGCATTGAGCTCTTCGAGAAGTACGGCCTGCGCGCCCGCAGCGACGACCTCGCGCAGAAGCCGCCCACGGCGCGGTTCACCCAGCGCGTGTTGGATATCCAGAAAGCCATCCGCGAGGCCCCGCGCGGCATCTGCTTCGAGGTCTCGGGCCTCAAGACCGAGTACTACAAGAAATACGACGGCTTCTCCAAGCCCGTGCACATCCACCGGGCGGAGCGGCTGCGCCATGTGCTGCGCCACAAAAAGACCATCGTCTATCCCGGGGAGCTGCTGGTGGGCAACTTCACGGGCAAGCGCGTGGCCGGGCAGATCTGGGAGGAGCAGTACGGCGCGCTCTACGCCACCTTCCTCTCCAAGGCGGACAGGCAGACCCCGGTGAAGTTCTACTCCTCCCGGGAGGAGCGCATGAATTTCTACACGAACATCTTCCCCTACTGGCTCGCCAAGGGCACCATCATGCGCGGCGGCGGGGGCCTGAAGAACATCTTTCTCACCCTTTCCCGCGTGGCGGAAAGCTCCACGGGCTTCAACAACAACTTCGCGGCCATCGCGCACTTCGTGGTGAATTTCGAGCGCATCCTGCAGCTGGGCACCACGGGCCTGCGGGCCGAGGCTGAGGCCAAAATGCGCGAGCACCCCGAAAACAATCAAGATTTTTACAAAGGCGTTCTGATCTCCCTGGAGGCCCTGGAGACCTGGGCCGAGCGCTACGCCGCCCACCTGTGGAAGCTCGCCGCCGAGGAATCCAACGCGCAGCGCAAGGGCGAGCTGGAGCACATGGCGCGCATCTGCGCCCGGGTGCCGAAATATCCCGCCCGTACCTTCCACGAGGCCCTGCAGAGCATGATGTTCCTCCAGCTGGCCCTGTGCATCGAGGCCTACGAGAACGCCGTGTCCTTCGGCCGCTTCGACCAGATCCTCTACCCCTACCTCAAAAAAGATTTGGAGGCCGGCGCCATCACCTACGATGAGGCCAAAGAGCTTCTCTGCCTCTTCATCCTCAAGATGGACGAGGTCATCCTGGTCAACGACGGCGACGGCTTCCTGAACGTCAGCAAGCTGTTCGAGACCCTCTCCGTGGACCAGGCCCTGACCTTCGGCGGCATCGACCGCAACGGCGAGGACGCCGTGAACGACGTGACCTACATGTGCGTCGACGCCTGCGAGCTCCAGCCCCTGGCCATCAACATGTGTGCGCGCATCCACGCGAAGAACCCCGAGAAATATCTTGACCGTTTGGCCGAAATCTACATCAACGGCTGCCCCATGCCCGAGCTCTTCGGCGACGAGATCTATATCGAGAGCCTGCGGCGCCACTACCCCGACACCTCCCTGGAGAACGCCCGGGACTACGCCATCGTCGGCTGCGTGGAGCCCACCGCCTCCGACGACCACTTCGGCAACACGGACAGCGCCAACATGAACCTCGCCATGCCGCTGCTGCAGGCCCTCAAGGGGCAGGAACACGACCTCTGGAAATTCGGCTTCGGCCTCCAGATCGAAAAAATGGCCACCCGCGTGGTGGAGTACTTCCTCCCGCAGTACAAGTCAAAGCGCGAACAGGCCATCCGCCTGCGCGACTGGAAGCGCGGCCTGTTCGACTACGACCCGCCCAAGGACATGGACGAGCTCCTCGCGCGCTTCCAAACGCGCCTGACCGCCCTGGCGAAATCCATCCTCGCCGACCAGCAGACCATCGAAAAGGCCCTGGGCGAATACTTCACCACGCCCCTGGCCTCCTCCCTCTACAGGGGCTGTATGGAGACCGGCAAGGACGCCTACGAGGGCGGCACGCACTACAACACGGCGGGCATCCAGGCCGTGGGCGTCACCGACGTTGCGGATTCCCTCCACGCCATCGACGAGCTTGTCTTCAAGCAGAAGAAATATACGTTGCTTGAAATCCTCCACGCCATCGATTTCAACTTCGAGGGCAAAATCTATCAAAAGATCAGAGAGGACCTCCTCGCCGTTCCGAAGTTCGGCGACGACACCTCCCCCGAGCCCGCCAAGTGGGTCACGCTGGTGATGAAGCTCTTTAACGAGGCCCTGGCGCAGTGCCCCTACGCGGTTCGCAACGGGGACTACCGGGCGGGCTACTACGCCCTCAACGTCAGCGACCGCTACGGCATCAAGACCCAGGCGCTGCCCTCCGGCCGCCTGAAGGGCACGCCCCTGGCCAACAGCGTGGCCCCGGCCTACGCCATGGAGAAGGCCGACCTGCTCAGCTCCCTCAACGCCCTGACGGCGGCGGACTTCACCGACTACGCGCCCAACGGCACCACCGCCACCTTTACCATCGACGCCGCGCTCTTCCCCGGCGGCGAGGGCGTGAAGAACCTCGCGCGGATTTTCCGCACCTTCTTCACCACGGGCGGCATGCAGTTCCAGCCGAACATCATCAGCCGCGGCCTGCTGGAGGACGCCTACGCCCACCCGGAGAAATACAAGTACCTGATGGTGCGCGTGGCGGGCTACTGCGCCTACTTCAACGAGCTTTCGGACGACCTGAAGAAAGTGATCATCAACAGGACATGTTATGGGTGAGTTTATGAAAAAGCTGCTTTGCCTATCCGCTGTTCTCGCCCTGCTGCTCACCGGCTGCGGGGCGCGGCAGCCTGCGCCCGAAGAAATAACGGAAGCAACAACGCAGGCCGAAACCCAACCGCAGGCAGAAGTGCCCGAAGAGGGCTTGGCCGTGCTCACCCTGCCGCTGGATTACGAAATCCTCAGCGGCCTTGCCAAAACCCCCACGCACTACTACGCCCCTTACGACGGCGGCATTTTACGTACGCCGATAGACAATCTTGCCCTGGCAGAGAAAATCCCCCTGCCGGGCAGCTATCATGGCCTGCGGCTTTCCGGCGCGGAAATCTGCGGCATCACGCAGGACTGGCTGTTCGTCAACCTCTGGGAGGCACGGGCGAAAAAGCGCGACACCTACGGCGACGGCCCCGACGATTATTATGAATATGAGGATTACGAAAACCGCACCTGCGTGACGTACCGCATCGCCATGGAGAGCTGGGAGGCGGAGGAGATCGCGGCAAACAAATATAATGAAAGGCGGCCTTTACCGTGGTATAACGCCGCCGGCGATTCGCTGCTGATTCCGAGTGTAACCGAAGGCTACTTTGCTATCGAAGCCATGCCGCTGGCTAGCCGAAAGTGTGTCCCGGTTGTGCTGGGCAATCAGCCGATTTCATACTACAACAGCTATTGGCGAAACGCCATTGACGGCCGCGCGGTGTTGGTGGACCCCTGCAGCGACCATGAGGAAGAGTGTCATTACTATGTGTTCGACAAGAAGAATCAGGTGCATCTTGTTGGTTATGACGATGTGAATCTCCCGGCGAGATATGAGTGGAACTACGATGCTATAGCCGAATATGATTGGCTCTTGCCGGAGTTCGACGACGAGCAGGGCAATGCCGGCTATGGTCTGTTTCTCTGCGATGATAAAGTCATGCTAGTCTTTTTTCAAATCTATGCCCCATCCACCTTCCAATTCCTCTACGACCCCGCCACCGGCGCGCAATTCCCGCCGAAAGAAGCCTGACACCTACCCCCGCATCGCCTTCTGCAGTGCCAGCAGAGCCTTCTTCTCAATGCGCGAGACATAGCTGCGGCTGATCCCCAGGCGCTTCGCCACCTGCCGCTGCGTATGGAAATCGTTGCCGTAGAGCCCATAGCGCAGCACGAGGATCTCCTTTTCGCGGGATTCCTTCATGCGCCCCAGCAGGTCATAGAGCTGTTCCACGCGAATTTTCAGGTCGATCTCGTCCGAAACGGTATCGTCCATGCTGATGACGTCCATCAGCGTGAGGGGGTTTCCCTCGCTGTCAACATCAATGGGGTCGCTCATGGAGACATCCTGGGCGGTTTTCTTTTGGTTGCGGAAGTACATGAGGATTTCATTAACAAGCCACCCGTGTTGGCCTCTTCTCCGTCGGAAGGGGAAATATCCGCACCATTCAGGTCTGGCAACTCGGTGATTTCTCCGGAACAGCCGAAATAAATAACGTGCGCCTTTTTTCCGTCCCATATGATGCGATTGATGAGCGTGCCCAAGGCGATGCGCTTTTGCGGCACCGACATAGTATCAAACGAGCTTGCAAAGGTGGAGAGCATACCCCGCAGAAGATCAAATTCGTTATCCGAAAGCTGCTGGCTGTTTGCGATGGCTTCCAATTCGGCAATCTGTTGTTCCTTGTCTTTGATTTGCTGCCCCAGTTGCGCGATGTCTTTCCGGATATACTCATCAGCAAGAGCAGTTTCAGCCTCTTGGTCTTGCCCTATGGAGCGCAGCAACCGGGCAATGACTTTTTCGTGCTGCTGAATTTGTTTGCGCAAATCCTCTATCTGTTTTTCCTGTCCTTCTGTCTTTCCGCGGATTTGCTTTTTGGCCTGTTCCATCTGACGGACAAACACGGAACCGTCCTCATCCAATTTACGGACATCCTCGCACACCCAGCGGTCAAGAGCGTTGCCGTCTTTTACTCTGTCGCATTTGCAGCCCTCCCGCTTGGTTCTCTCCTTGGTCAGGCAGACATACGGATACACAGGTTCATCATATAGTTTATGCATGCGGTCGGTAAGCTTATGCCGCATGAAGGAGCCGCACTCACCGCATACCAAAAGACCGCCGAGCAATGAAACATCGCTTGTAGTCGTTTTCTTTGGCGCGGAGTTTGATTTCCTGCTTTTGCTTTGAAGCATGGTCTGCACTTTCGTCCAGTCTTCGCCACTGATGCAGCCTTTGTGCTGTCCGACCGCAACGACCCACTCCGTGATGGGGCGAAATATCTTTTTCGTTTCGGGTTCCTGCTTTGTGCGATTGTATACCGCAACGCCATAGGTTCCATCGAACTCGGATTCGTCCGCATAGATGTTTGCGCCCAATGCTTGAAAATACTGATAGGCCTCTTGGTCCGCTGCCATGTAAACGGGGTTCTTCAAAATATCCCTGACGGCATATCTCGTAAATGCATTGCCCCGCTTGGTTTTTACATCTTGCTTCTGCAATTCGGCTTCTACCTTTACCGGGGAATCCAGTTGCATGAACAGCTGATAGATTTTTTCTACAATCGCTATTTGTGAGGAAACCTGCCCCAGCCGATGGAGTGTGCGGGTCGTATTATCCTCCTTGATGCGCTCCACCTCTACGCTCTCATATCCTGTGGGGACCTCTCCCCCCAACCAACGGCCTGTCCGCGCAAGGGCCATCAGATTGTCCCGTATGCGCTCCGCGATAATCTCCCGCTCAAATTGGGAGAATACCGTGACCATAAACATCATGGTTCTGCCTGCGGGGGTGACGGTGTCAAATCCATCGCTCTTGGAAATGAACCCGACATTCAGCTTTTCCAGTTCATCGATGAGCCCGGCAAACTCGCCCACGTTGCGTGAGATACGGTCCAGGCGATAGCAGACGATTACCTTGATATTATTGTTCCTGTACTCCCGCTGCATCTCCAGAAACCCGGGACGGTTCATGCTCTTGCCGGAGAAGCCCTCATCCTCAAACACGAGAAAATCATCGTCAGACAGGGTTACGCCAACGCTGGCTGCCCTGTATCTGCATTCGGCAAGGCATTCTTCTTTTTGGTTTCCTATGCTATCGCCCTTCCCTGTGAACTTCGACTTGCGGGAATAAATCGCGATTTTCCGTTTGTCCGCCGGGTCGAAATACTTACCGTAATTGACGCTCATAACCTGTTCCTTTCGGCTGTTAGAAATTCAGTGCATGTCCTGCGATTTGGCCTGCCTATACTACCACAATAACGCAGAAATAGCAAGTCCCAAATAACAATAACGAAGAACCGCCCTTGGCAATTGCCGAGAGCGGATTTTTGTTTGTTTACAACAAGTTTACGGATTGTTCATTATAATTTGGACTTTCCCAACGTTATTGTTTTAAGACCATTTTTTGAGGAGGGCTTTCCATGGAGTTCGACAAGGTAGCTTACGGCAAGCTTTTCAGTATATTGGCTGAGCAGGCACAGGCTATGGCAACCGGGGTATACGTGGCGCAGGGGAGTTTAGCCGGCTATGAAGCTATGCTGATTCTATATCCTACATCTCGTCAATGTGCTCCACCAGAACCCGGAGAACCGACATGAAGGGCTTTACCTTGTCCTTGTCTTTTGACTGAATGATGGACAGGATGTTGGTGAACGAGGAGTCAGCGCTTGAGCGGGTGCCAAACATGAGTTCGTCCATGCTGACGCCCAATTCGCACGAAATCGTATGTACGGCATCCAAAGAGGGAATGCGTGTGCCTCGTTCGATATTGCCGATATGTGCCGCTGATAATGAGCAAAGCTCCGCAAGCCTTTCCTGCGTCAGCCCCTTTTCTTGTGGAGCAATGGAATGGCGCAGTTAACGAAATGTGGGCTTACTCCTGCTATTTGAATCCCAACGAAAATTCATTGCTTTACCCCGTAGACGCTGGGGAAAGTATTTTGTGCGATTATATTTTTTCAGAAATTGCGACTATGAACATGAGTATGGTTTGTAGCAAAGATAAGTCCTCCGCTAAAGTGACATTTGCTACAGGCGCCAAGCAAAATGATGGAAACCTGCATACATTGCTCTCTGTTGCGCTTCTGACCATGAGTGGAGGCGGGCCAGATTACGACTTCAACAAGTTTGTCGAAGGCGTAACTATAACCTATGCAGGCGAACCAAGAAGCGGTGTCTTTTCCGGATACGAATGCGTTATCTCTGTTTTGCCAAGAGGTTCTATTGAATTATACAAAAATCTATATGTCTGCGAAATGACAATGACGAAGGTGTAATGCAGCTTCATAAGAAAGAGAGATGATCTTTGTGCCAGAACATATCTGCCCCACTTGCAGTGGGCAGCTTCGATATGATCCCGATAGCCAAGCAAGCGTATGCGAGTTCTGCAATAACTCATTCCCCATAAAAGGCACAACAGAGGCAAATGCAGAAGTTGCCACCTGCACCCAATGTGGAGCAAATTTGCAATTTGACCCTGAAACGCAAGCTACGATCTGTCCCAGTTGTGGTCATCGCATAGAAGCGCCTGTAGAGGAAATCTCCATCGAACCAAATCTCATTGTCCCCTTCACCGTTTCAAAACAGAAATTTCAGGAAACCATGTTAGATTGGCTTGCGTCCTCTCCAAGTAGTCCACCTGATATTTTTGATAAGATTGGCTTTGAATCAATGGAAGCGGCGTACTTGCCCTTTAAAATGTTCAAGACACATGTTTCCGGCTATTGGAATGCATCTATAGGGTATGATGAAGAAAGAAGGGAGTTGGAAAGGGATAACAGTGGAAACCCATATTATAGAACAGTAACAAATGTGCGTTGGGAGCCCTTTTCATCTACTATTGATCGCAACTTCGCTTTTCCCATATCTGCAAGCGACTATCTAAAGCGATATGAGTTGCCGGATTATAACAAGAATTCCAAATTTAATACCCTGTGGTTCCTTAATAAATTTTCATATCCGAATTCATGCGATTATGACACACGTTATACTGCTGGCTTTCCTGTAGTTCCATTCGCATGTGATCCCAAACTTGGTCGAGGTGTAATTGATAGAAAAATAGAAGCAGCAATAGAAGGCATGGCTCCAAGTCGGCATATCAGCAATATTTCATGGGATGCACATACAGATGTAATTGATGCTTATTATGCATATCTACCATTCTGGTTTTCTATCTATACCTACAAGGAATCCAGACAAGTTTTTATGTTGGATGGCAGTAATAATCAGCGAGTAAATTCCCACCATAAGTTCCACCGTGGACGGCGCGGTGGAATTTTGTATGGGAAGAGAAAAGCGGTAGAATTAAGTCCGGGAAAAATTC
>WQTL01000509.1 GCA_009786275.1 Bacillota bacterium
CAAGGAGGCGCGCTCCTTCGGCGACCTTTCGGAAAACGCGGAATACGACGAGGCCATGAACGAGCAGGCCATCATGGAGGCGAAGATCTCCCGCCTGGAGGAGGAGCTGAAAAACGCGCAGATCCTCGACGACGAGGATGTGCGCACGGACGTCATCGGCGTGGGCTCCCTGGTGAAGGTGCACGACCGCACCTACGACGAGGATATGGAATTCCAGCTCATCGGCAAGGCCCAGGCCAACCCGGACGAGAACCGCCTTTCCGACGAATCGCCCGTGGGCAAGGCCCTGCTGGGCCACGCCGTGGGCGACGTGGTGGAGGTGGAGACCCCCGGCGGGATGATATACATGGAAATTTTGAGCATCTCTAAATGACAATGCAGAATGCGGAATGCAGAAATATCTCTGTAGTATTGGCGGCTTTTTGCGGCGAAATATTCATCGCCGAACAGATCGCGTCCATCCTCCCGCAATTGAGCGATGGCGACGAGCTGCTGGTGAGCGACGACTCCCCGGAGGGCCATACGGCCACCCGCGATATCGTGCGGTCTTTTCAAGATGCGCGCATTCGCTATATGCGGGGCCCGCGGCGGGGCGTGATCAAAAACGTGGAGTTCCTGCTGGGGCAGGCGCGGGGCGGTATCCTCGTGCTCAGCGACCAGGACGACGTGTGGCTGCCGGGCAAGCTGGCGAGAACGCGGGAAGCGCTCGAAAAGCCCAAGCCGGCTGTATTTGCGCACAGCGCCGCCATCACGGACGAAGCCCTGCGCGAAATCGGCGAAATACAGATCCCGAAGCCGGGCCTGCTGCGCAACCTGGTCAAAAACAGCTACACCGGCTGCTGCATGGCGCTGACCCGCGAATTGCTGCCGCACATCCTGCCTTTCCCCGAAACCATCCCCATGCACGACCAGTGGATCGGCCTGCGGGCGCAGCGGTTCGGGCATGTGATTGCGATCGGCGAGCCGTTGATCCTCCACCGCCGCCACGGGGATACGCAGACGGGGCGGGGGAGCACTCTGCGGCAAAAAATCCAATGGCGGATCAATATGCTGAAAGCACTTTTGTAGGGGACGGCCTCCGGACGTCCCTGGGCGAATAGAAGAAATGCTTTATTGCTTGGGGCGTCGGGGACGCCGCCCCCTACAACCGTGGGGACACAACCATGAAAACAGGCTATCATGCCGTCTACGCGAAAGATTATTTCACCGGCATCGCCGACGCCCGCGCGTACGGCTTCGATTTCGCGCAGTTCGAGTTGGGCGTGCCGCGTTATTACCTGGACGAGCTTTCACCGGCAAAGCTAAAGGAAATCCGGAACTATGCCGAAAGCAACGCAATTGAACTCACCTTCCACGCGCCGGGCGACAACGTGAGCCTCTGCGCCGATTACCCCTGTGTACGCAAAGGCAATTTAGAGCAGTTCGCGCGCATCCTGGAGAAGGCCAACCTGCTGCGCGCCCGGCACATGACGGTGCACGCGGGGGATTTCTCCTCGTTCAAGCAATCCGGCAGCAAGGGCGATAACTTTTTGAGCACCCACGAGAAGTATTACGAGGACGTGCTCTGCGAGAACCTGCGCGATGTGCTGAGCTATGCCGGGGATGTGCTGGTGTGCCTGGAGAATTATCATTTCAACGAGATCATCATGCGGGCCGCGCAGCGCCTGATCGGCGAAGGCCGGGGGCTGTGTCTCACCCTGGATGTGGCCAAGCCATACGATCTTGCGTTTTATCTCAAGAACAGGCATGTCATCCGGGAGATGCACATACACGACATCAATCAATACGGCAGCCATCAGACCGTGGGCACGGGCAGCGTGGACTTTTTGCTTTTCAAGCAGTTTGCCGGCCCCGGCGTCTACCTGAACTTCGAGGTCCGGCCCGTGGAAGAGGCCGCAAAATCAAAAAAGGCTTTGGAGGAAATCTGGCGATGACCGATTACCTGGTGACCGGGAGCATCGTGACCTTCAACAGCATATCCACCATCGAGACCACCCTGCGCACCGTCCGGGAGCGGACGCAGGGGGTGCCCTTCCATCTCTACGTCATCGACAACAGCTCGCGCGACGGCACGGTGGAGTACGTCAAGGGCATCGACCCTCTGGCGGAAATCCTGCGCATCCCCTGGAACGTGGGTTTTGGCGCGGGGCATAACTTGGTGCTGCCCCGCATCGCCCAAAACGGCAGCAAGTATCATGCCGTGATCAACCCGGATATCGCCCTGCGGGAGGACGCCGTCACGAAAATGGCGCTCTACATGGACGCGCACCCGGAGGTTGTGATGCTTTCGCCGCGCATCGTGTTCCCCGGCAACCACGAGGACCAGGTCCTCGGCAAGCGGCACCCCACGCCGAAGTACCTGGTGGCCAGCCGCCTGCGCAGGGGCAGGCTGGCGAACAAAATCCTCGCGGAATACGCCATGCTGGACAGGGATCTGGACGAGCCCTTCGAGATCGAGAACGCCACGGGCTGCTTCATGTTCATCCGCACGGAGACCCTGCAAAAAATCGGCGGCTTCGACGACCGCTATTTCCTCTACTTCGAGGACTGCGACATCACGCGCATGCTGGCGAAAGAGGGCAAGGTGTTGTACTATCCCCACGCCGTGGTGGAGCACGTGTGGAACCGCGAAAGCAAGAAGGATTTTAAGCTGGCGATGGTACAGGTGCAGAGCATGATGAAATATTTCTGGAAATGGAGAAAAACATAAGAACGGAAGGGAGGGAAAATTATGTATGCGTACGAATTTCAGGCGGATGTGCACGGCGGATTTATTGACATACCCGAGCAGTATCGCCGTAAAATCCGCGGAAACGCCAAGATCATCGTCATGATGGAAAGCGAAGCGGCGAATGCCCCGGGCGCTGACAAGGAGCTTCTTTTTGACGCTCTGTGTATTCCCACGAAAGGGTTTAAGTTCAACCGGGAGGAAGCAAATGAGCGATAGGGTGTTTTTGGATACGAATATTTTGCTCTATGTCTACTCGGACGAGGAGGAGAAAAAGCAGATCAGCAAGCAAATATTCCGGGAGCAAAACTGCCTGACCTGTATGCGGGCGCTCAATGAGTTTTGCAATGTGTGCCTGAAAAAGTGGAAATTTAGCCGCAAGGGGATAGCGGAAGCAATAGAACAAATCACGAAGGCCTGCGCAGTTTCACCTGTGTCCATTAACACCATGCTGCACGCCCTCCTCATTCACGAGCGCTATGGCTATTCGTACTATGACTGCGTGATGCTGGCCTCGGCCCTGGAAAACGGCTGTACGATAATCTATACGGAGGACCTGGCCGCCGGGCAAATGATCGAAAACCGGCTGCTGATTCTCAACCCATTCAAAGGATAGCAATCCGGGAGGCCCCCATGTTCTTCAAGGAACTCTACCGTTACCGCTACCTGCTGCGGGAAATCGTGGCGAAAAATATCAAGGTACAGTACCGCAACTCGGTGCTGGGCATCTTCTGGACCCTGCTGCAGCCCCTGCTGACCACCCTGGTGCTGGTGTTCATCTTCGGCAAGCTCTTCGGCACGGGGGACGCCGATATCATCAATTTCCCTATCTACGTGCTGTGCGGGCGGCTGCTGTTCGAGTTCTATTCCCAGTCCACCAAGCGGGCCATGCGCTCCGTCACCGGCAGCGCCTCCGTCCTGAAAAAGGTGAAGGTTCCCAAGTATATCTATCCGCTCTCCAACGTGATCTCCAATTTCATCACGTTCCTGATCTCCCTGGTCGTCCTGGTGGGCTTTATCCTCTTTTATTCCCTGGCGAATAACGCGAAATACCCCGCGCCCCACATCACCCGGTACGCGCTGCTGGCACCCGTGCCGCTGCTGGTGCTCTTCCTGCTGTGCATCGGGGTGGGCCTGATCCTCTCCAACCTGGCCGTCTTTTTCAAGGACATAGAATATCTTTACGACGTGTTCACCCTGCTGCTGTTTTACGTCACGCCGATCTTCTGGACCGTCAATCGCCTGAAGGGCGACACCCTGATGACCAACATGCTCAAGGCGAACCCGCTCTATCATATCGTGGAGATGTTCCGCGACTGCGTACTGCGCGGGCGGATGTTCAGCTATTGGAGCCTGTTGCTTTCTCTCGGGTTTTCGCTGGTGCTGATCCTCATCGGCGGGCTGGCGTTCTGGAAGAAGCAGGATAAGTTTATACTGTATATTTAGGGAGGAGAGCCAGATGAAAATGGAGAGAGACTGGTTTCAATTCAAGGCCGCGGTAAACGGGGATTCTATTCCTCTTCCGGAGATTTACCGCGAGCAATGCCAAGGTGAGCTGAATATCATTGCGTTCCGCTCGCCTCAAAAAGAGGAGCTTGAGGGGAAGGGGAGAAAGAAATTCACGCCGGCGTTCCTTGCGGATACCACGGGTTTTAAATTCAACCGGGAGGAAGCAAATGAGAGGTAAAGTTTTTTTGGATACCAATATCCTGGTTTACCTCCATTCTTTAAAGGAAGAGCGGAAGCGCATAATCAGTACGGACCTTCTTGAGACGCGCGATTGCTGTACCAGTGTACAGGCGCTGAATGAATTTTGCAACGTCAGTTTGAAAAAGCTAAACCGATCGCGTGATGAGATAGAGCAGGCGCTTGATGAAATGAGGGATATGTGCACCATTTGTGCCGTTTCCCTCAATACGATTCGATACGCCCTTGCCCTGCACACGCGCTATGGTTATTCTTACTACGATTGTGTGATGCTCGCCTGCGCGCTGGAGAATGATTGTGGAATCTTCTGTTCCGAGGACCTCTCTTCCGGCCAAACCATAGATAACCGCCTGCTGATTATCAACCCATTTACATAAGGAAGGCCCCCCATGAGCGACAACCCCGCCATCCGCGTGTCCGACGTCTCCATGATGTTCCACATGCACAAGGAGAAAATCGACAACCTGAAGGAATACGTCATCCGCTTGGCTCGCCGCAAGGTGGGCTATACCGAGTTCTGGGCCCTGCGGGACATCTCCTTTACGGTGCAGCCGGGCGAGCGCCTGGGCGTGCTGGGCTTCAACGGCGCGGGCAAGAGCACCCTGCTGAAGGTCATCGCCGGGGTGATGAAGCCCACGCAGGGGACAGTCGAAATCCACGGGGTGGTGGCCCCCCTGCTGGAGCTGGGCGCGGGCTTCGACATGAACTACTCCGGGCGCGAGAACATCTTCCTCTACGGGGCCACGATGGGCTATTCGCGCAAGTATATCCAGGAGCGCTACGAGGAGATCCTGGAGTTCAGCGAACTGAAGGACTTCATCGACGCCCCGGTGAAGAACTATTCCTCGGGCATGCGCGCGCGCTTGGGGTTCTCCATCGCCACAGCCGTGGAGCCGGAGGTCCTCATCGTGGACGAGGTGCTCAGCGTGGGCGACGCGAAATTCCGCAACAAGAGCGAGGCGAAGATTCAGTCGATGTTCGATAAGGGCGTCACGGTGCTGTTCGTCTCGCACAACACGGCCCAGGTACGCAGCCTGTGCAATACGGCCATCCTGCTGGATAAGGGCCGCATCGTCGCCCAGGGCGGCGCGGACGAGGTGTGCGACGTGTATGACGCGATGGTGAGGAAGTAGCTCCCCCCTGGCCTTCGGCCATCCCCCCTCACGGAGGGGGGCGGGGCAGCGGGTGCGCCATGCCGGGTTCTGTACGCGGTGATAGTATGATTTTGTTCGCGGTAAAGCTTTCGACAAGCGCAGAAGCTTTCCCGCCCCCCTCCGTGAGGGGGGATGTCGCGCAGCGACAGGGGGGAGAAAAAAGTGTCCCTGCCCTACAATCAAGCCCTGATTGAGATTGCCCGCAATCTGCGGGCCAACATGACGCCGCAGGAGCGCAAACTGTGGTATGGGTTCCTTTCAAAGCAGCCCGTGCGGTTCCAAAGGCAGAAGGTAATCGGCAATTTCATTGTGGACTTCTTCTGCCATCAAGCAACGCTGGTCATCGAAATAGACGGCGGACAGCACCGGGATGAACAAGGCCTTGCCCATGACGAGGAGAGAGACGCCTATTTGACAGGCATTGGATTGACTGTAGTGCGCTTCTCGAATCAAGACGTTGACTTTAGCTTCAAGAAAACATGCGATGCGATAAGTAATTTTATCAATAGAGCGCGGTAAAACTTTTGACAAGCGCAACCGTTTCCCCGTCCCCCTCTGTGAGGGGGATGCCCGAAGGGCAGGGGGAGAAAGGAAAACCCCATGATCCTCGCGGCCATCCTCGGCGGCGGCACAGGCAGCCGCATGGGCGGCGCGGACATGCCCAAGCAGTACCTCCCGCTGGGCGGCCGGCCCGTCCTCGTCCACGCGGCGGAGAAATTCTACACGCACCCGCAGGTGGAGCGCGTGGTCGTGCTCGCGCCGCCCTCTTGGCTGGGCTTTACGCGGGACATCCTCAATGAACATTTACCCAAAGGCCACAACGTCACCGTCATTGCCGGGGGCGAAAAGCGCAACGATACCCTGCGCTGCGCCCTGGATTATATACGCGAACAGTTCGGCGAGGAGGAGGA
This sequence comes from Bacillota bacterium, assembly GCA_009786275.1. Lineage (GTDB taxonomy): Bacteria > Bacillota > Clostridia > Oscillospirales > Acutalibacteraceae > WRMQ01. The sequence goes on from WQTL01000509.1 coordinate 6,501, forward strand.
CCATATCCTGCTCACGCACGACGCCGTGCGGCCCTTCGTTACCCACCGGATGATCAGCGGCAACATCGCCGCCGCCCGTGAGCACGGCGCCTGCAACACCGTCGTGCCCGCCTGCGATACCATCGTGCAAAGCGGCGACGGCCAATTTATCTCGTCCATCCCCGCGCGCCAAAGCCTGTACCATGCGCAGACCCCGCAGACCTTCACTTGCAACAAACTGCGGGCGCTGCTCGAATCGCTTTCGCCCGGGGAGGAGGCCGTGCTCACCGACGCGTGCATGATCTACGCCCTGCGCGGCGAGCCCGTGGCCCTGGTGCCCGGCGAGGTGTACAACATCAAGATCACGTATCCGTTTGATTTGAAGGCGGCAGAGGCCATGTTGGAGCTGGAGGGCGTATCGGAATGATGCGTCATTGCGGAAAAACGGTTTGACGCGCAGCGATTTTTATGATATAATCATGCATAGCGATATGGATTCATGCCAAGGGAGGATAACATGAGCAAGGATATTGTGGAATGCGTGCACTGGGACCCGGAGGTGGCCCCGGCGCGGCAGGCGTCGCAGTTGAAAAACCGTTGGATCCTGCTGGCGGGGGGGCTTGTGGTGCTGGCTGTTGCGGTGGGGATCAGCCTGATGATCTTCCTGCCCAAGCGGGAGCAGCCCGGGCCTATCCCCTCGGACTATACCACGCAGGCGGGGCAGACGCTGCCCGCGGGCCAGACGGAGCCCGGCGAGCCCGAAACGCAGCCGGCGGCGGACGACCCCGCCCTGGCCCAGGGGATGGAGCTCTATAAGAAGGGGGACTACCAGTCGGCCCTGGCAAATCTGGATATGGCGCTGGCCAAGGACCCGGAATCCGGCATGGCCTACGCCTACCGGGGGATGACGAAGTTCGCGCTGCTGGACTACCAGGCCGCCGTCCAGGACTTCACACAGGCCATCCGCCGCGTGGATACGCCGAACCCGCAGCTGATCTCCACGCGCGGCATCGCGTATTACATGCTGGGGCATTACCCCGAGGCCATCGGCGACCTCAGCCGCGCCATTGAGCTGGACCCCGCCAACAAGAACGCCTATACATACCGCGCCATGGCCTACGAGTCCACCGGCCGCCTGGACCTGGCCGCGGCGGACCGGGCGAAGGCCGGGCAGTAAAACGGAAGGATTCCCATGACCTACACCTTTTCCGACAGGCTCGGCAACCTGGCCCCCTCGGCCATCCGCGAGATTCTCAAGGCCACCTCGCAGCCGGGGATCATCCCCTTCGCGGCGGGCAACCCCGCGCCCGAGGCCTTCCCCGTGCGGGCCGTGCGGGAGATCAGCGCGCGCCTGCTTGCCGAGCGCCCCGTGGATTGCCTGCAATACGGAATCACCGAGGGCTATACGCCGCTGCGCCTGCGCGTCCGCGGGGATCTGAAAAATCGCCTGCAAATCGGCGCGGGCTTCGACGACCTGATCGTCACCTCCGGCGCGCAGCAGGTGATCGACCTGGCGGCCAAGGCCCTGTGCAACGAGGGCGACGTCGTCATCGCCGAAAGCCCCTCCTTCATCGGCGCGCTGAACACATTTAGATCATACGGGGCGCGCTTACGCGGTGTGCCTCTTCAAGCCGACGGCCTGGACGTCGACGCCCTGGAGGAAATCCTCCGCACGGAGAAAAACGTGCGCTTCCTCTACACCATCCCCAACTACCAGAACCCCTCCGGCGTTACCATGAGCCCGGAGAAGCGCCGCCGGGTGTACGAGCTCGCGCGGCAGTACGGCGTGCTGATTCTCGAGGACAACCCCTACGGCGAGCTGCGCTACGAGGGCGAGGCCCTCCCCTGCATCAAGAGCTTCGACACGGACGGCATCGTGATCTACGCGGGCTCATTCTCGAAGATCCTCTCGCCCGGGCTGCGGGTGGGCTATGTCCTCGCGCCCGCGCCGCTCATCGCGAAGATGACCGTGGGTAAGCAGGCCAGCGACGTGCATACCCCCGTATTCAACCAGATGATCGTGGACGAGTGGATGCGGAACTACGATGTCGCGGCGCACGTGAAAGAGATTTGCGGCATCTATACGGCCAAGCGCGATCTGATGTGCGGCGGCCTGGCGGGCACCGCCCTGCGGTTCCGGCGCCCGGCGGGGGGCCTGTTCCTCTGGTGCGAGCTGCCGGAGGGGATCGGCATGCTCGACTACGCCCGCCGCGCGGTGGAGCGGAAGGTCGCCGTGGTGCCGGGCGTCGCCTTCGCAGTGGAGCAAAGCGATTCGATCAACGCGGTGCGGTTGAATTTTTCCACGCCGACGGACGAGCAGCTCAAACAGGGCGTGGAGATTTTGCGGGGGATGTAGCGTGAATGTGGAACTTGTAACCTGCGTGATGATACAAAACCCCGAAACGAAAGATGTCCTTGTTCAAAACCGCAAGCGGAAATACCCGGGCTATTCCTTCCCCGGCGGCCATGTGGAGCGCGGCGAGAGCGTCTATGACTGCGCCGTGCGGGAGGTTAGGGAGGAGACGGGGCTCGACGTAAAGGGCCTGGAATCCTGCGGCCTTGTCCATTGGGCCAATACGGAAACTGACGAGCGATATATCTGCTTCATGTATAAGACAACGCAATATAACGGAGCCCTCATCGCGCAAACCGATGAGGGCGAACAGTTTTGGCTGGACATCGACGCGCTTCTCGCGACGCCGGAGGAAAAATTCTCGTCCATCCACTACGCGCTTTCGCCGCTGTTCCACGAAACCGGCAAATACAGCGAGGCGTTTTTGTTGTGGAGCAGCGAGGATGAAAGATATGAGTGGAGTTATAGGTAATATCAATATGTAAAGACGCACGGCAGTGCGTCTCTGCCCCAAACGCCGTTTTTTCTCGGGAGACCTACTGCCGTGCGTCTCTATATAGTATCCAAAAAACAGCCCGTCACACATGGTGGTGGGCTTCGATTTTTAGGTTGGTAGCACCTGCACCTGCATCAGTGCAAAAACCCCAGCCGGTGCACATAGCACGGCCCCAGCCGCTCCAGCGCCTCGTAGTGCGCCCGGGTGCCGTAGCCCTTGTGCTGCGCGAAGCCGTAGCCCGGGTATTGCGCATCCAGGGCAGTCATAGCGCGGTCGCGCGCCACTTTCGCGAGAATCGAGGCCGCCGCGACGCTGGCGCAGCGGGCGTCGCCGTGCACGAGGGCCTCGCAGGGGATGGTCAGCGGCGGGCGCTGGTTGCCGTCCACCAGGGCGAAGGCGGCGGGCTGCGGCAGGGCCTCCACGGCGCGTTTCATGGCCAGCAGAGACGCCCGCAGAATATTAAGCTTCGCGATCTCCTCCACCGAGGCAATGCCGATGGCCCAGGCGATTGCCTGCGATGTAATGGCGTCATACAGGCGCTCGCGCGTTTTCTCGCTGCACTGCTTGGAGTCGTTCAACCCGGGCAGGTCATACTCCTCCGGCAGAATCACCGCGGCGGCATAGACGTCCCCGGCCAATGGGCCGCGCCCGGCTTCGTCCACGCCGCAGACGAGGCCGCGCGATATGTATTGCCGCTCAATGGGTTCGAATTTCGGCGCCGCAGTCACCATCTCGTATACTCCGCCATCCTTGCCGGGGCGCAGACCTCGGTGAAGCGCACGGGTTTGTCCCGCAGGCCGCGCAGGGGGGCGGGGCAGGGGACGCCAGTGGCGGCCTCCAGGGCCTCCAGGGCGTCGAACTCGTCCGCCGGGACGCTCTCGCCCAGGGCCCCCAGCACGCTGCCCGCGAATTTGAAGGGGCTGGCGGTGGAGACCACCACGCTGTGGGTGGCGTCGCCGGTGCGGCTGCGGTATTCCTCCAGCGCGTGCAGGGCCACGGCGGTGTGGGTGTCGCTGAGGTACCTGTGATTTTTCCACGCGCTTGCGATGGCGGCGGCGCACTGGGCCTCGTCGCAGCTGCCCGCGGCGAACTCCGCCTGCAGGGAGCGCAAAATCTCGCCCGGTACGGCGTATTTGCCGCCCTGGGCCAGCTGGCGCATCCAGCCCGCGCACTGCCCGGCGTCGCCCCGGGCGGCCAGGTACAGCAGGCGCTCCAGGTTGCTGGAGATGAGGATGTCCATGGAGGGCGAGCTGGTGGTGTGGAAGGGCCGGTTGCGGTTGTATACCCCGGTCTCGAAGAAATCCGTGAGCACGCGGTTGCGGTTGGAGGCGCAGACGAGTTTCTTCACGGGCAGGCCCATGCGCTTGGCGTAATAGGCCGCCAGGATGTCGCCGAAGTTCCCCGTGGGCACCGCGAAGTTGATGCTCTCCCCCGCGTTGATTTTACCCGCGCGCAGCAGGTCGCAGTAGGCGCTGACGTAATAGACGATCTGCGGGGCCAGCCGCCCCCAGTTGATGGAGTTGGCCGAGGAGAGAAACCGCCCCCGGGCGTTGAGCACCACGCCGATGTTCTCGTTGCCGAAGATGGCCTTCACGCCGGTCTGTGCGTCGTCGAAATTCCCGATGACGCCCACCACGCGCACGTTCCTGCCCTCCTGGCTGGCCATCTGGCGCTTTTGCACGGCGCTCACGCCGTCGATGGGGTAGAACACGAGGATCTTCGTGTTCGGTACGTCCTTAAAGCCCTCCAGGGCGGCCTTGCCGGTGTCCCCGGAGGTGGCGGTCAAAATCAGGATCTCTTTTTCGCCGCTGCCGCCCATGGCCTTGGCGGCGGAGGCCACCAGCAGCCGCGGCAGCAGCTGCAGCGCCAGGTCCTTGAAGGCGCAGGTGGGCCCGTGGAACAGCTCGAGGATGTGCGCGTCCCCGCCGAAGTCCCGCAGGGGGGCCACGGCGGGGTCGGCGAAGGTGCCGGTATAGGCGGCACGAATGGCCTCCTCCAGCTCGTCGCGGGCCCAGCCGCCCTCGGCGGTGAGGAACTTCGACATAATGTGCAGCGCCCGGCCGATATAGTCCATCTCGGCCAGGGCTTTGATCTCCCACAGCGACAGCGAGGGGACGGTCCTGGGCAGGTAAAGCCCGCCGTCGGACGAAATCCCCCGGGCAATCGCCTGGGAGGACGTGACGTCGACGCGCGCGTCGCGCGTGCTGGTGTAGCGCATAGGGACCTCCGGTTCAATGCTGAATTCTTAATGCTTAATGCTTAATTATCTTATCACTTGTATTTGCTCTTCGTTGCGGGGCTTCATTTCGGGCGATTCGTCCGGGCGCCCGATGCCCACGCCGACCATGAACTGCCAGTCCTCCGGGATATGCAGGGCCCGCTTCCACTTCGGGCCGGCGGCTTCGTCGGAGAACAGCGGGCTCACGCTGCCCACTAGCACCGTCCCGAGCCCCAGGCCCTGCGCGGCGATACAGATATTCTCGGCCATCAGCCCGGCCTCCATGCGGCTGTCGCCCCCGGCGAAGAGGAAGGCGAAGGTCGGCGCGTTGTGATAGAAGGGGTTCGTATCGCTGCGCGTGTGCACGGGGGTATCCCAGCCCACGATGTTCTTGAAATCCACCTGCATCTCTTTCAAAATGCCGGCGTTCTGACAGAACCTGGCGTGAATCGGCTGTGAATTACGCCCGCTGGGGGCCCGCAGCGCCGCAAGCATCAGGGTTTCCAGCTGGTCAGACGAAATCTGCTCCGGTGTATACTCCCGTATGGTCTGCCGGGACAAAACAGCGTCGATCACGGGATTGCGGATAACCATAAAAATCCTGCTTTCAACAATTCAGCATTAAGCATTAAGAATTAAGCATTACCCGTTCGCTGTCCTCCCACAGGCGCTCGAGGTTGTAGTACTCCCTCTGCTCCTTCAGGAAGATGTGCACCAGCACGGTGCCGTAGTCCAGCAGGATCCAGCCGGTGGCGCGGCCCTCCACGCCCCGGGGGAGCACGCCGTGCCGGTTCTTCATCTCGAACTCCAGCTCGTCCGCCAGGGCCTTCACGTGGGTGGAGGAGGTCCCCGTGCACAGGAGGAAGTAGTCCGAGAGGATGGTCTGCTCGGTGGTGTGGATGGCGGTGATCTCCTGCGCCTTTTTGCTGTCCAGGATGGCCGCCAGTGCTTTCAAAAGCTGCGCTTCTTGCATCAGATAACTCCCTTTAACGCATGATACCAGGCGATGGAATCCGGGTGGACCGGCTTGCCCTGCGCCTTTTTTTTCGCGAAAACATATTCCAGGATATAGACGCTGGCCGCGTGCAGATTCTCTGCCGCAAGCGCGCGCACGTGCTCCACGTCGGGGTAATCCCTGTCGGCGGAGACCAAATCCGCCACAAACACGCATTCCTCCGGGAGCGTCATGCCCGCGTGGCCCGTGGTGTGCCACCGCACCGCGGAGAGAATCTCCGGGTCGGCCACGCCGCACTCGAGGGCCAAAAACGCCTCCCCGGCGAAGGCGTGGCACACCTGCGGGGACGCGTATTCCGCCGGGCCGAAGGGTTTGCCATAGCGGGCGCACAGGGCCTCCTGCGCCTCGAAGGGCATGGATTTCGCGCAGTCGTGCAGCAGGCCTGCCAGGCGGGCCTTTTCGCTGTCCGCGCCGTATCGCAGGGCCAGTGCCTGCCCGGCCTCGGCGGCGCATCGGCTGTGATGGAGCCGCTCGGGCGTCAGCGGCTGATAGAGCCGCTTCTCATCGATATACGCCAATGCCTCCGGGCTGAGATAAGCGGCGCAGTCCTCCCCCAGCAGCAGCTTCAAACGCAGCCGCGTCGAGCTGATGTCCATGGGCGCGAAGCCATCGCGGCCCTCCCCGGCGCGGGGCAGTACAAACAGCTCTGCCAGCGAAAGAATCTCTTCCCAATCCTTCCACCGATGGAAATTTTCACGCTGGTCCTCGCCGATCAATAGAAAGAACCGGGCCTGCGGGTACTGCCCGCGCAGCTCCCGCAGGGTGTCGGCGGTGTAGCTCACGCCGGGGCGGCGCAGCTCCATGTCGCTCACGGGGAAGGGAAAGGTCCGCCGGCACAGCTCGAAACGGTCCTCGTCCGGGGTGCCGGGCGCCGCTTTCAGTGGGGCCTGCTTCGCGGGGACAATGAGAACTTCATCCAAGGCGAGGCTCTGTTGAAAGAACAGCGCGGCGGCCCGGTGCCCCAAATGGGGCGGGTTGAACGAGCCGCCGAAAATGCCGATACGCATCATTTCAGCGAAATCTTCTTGCTGAGCATATAGTTCGTCACGAAGAACAGCACCGCGCTTAAGCCCAGCATGACGATGGCCGTGACCATGTTGATCGTCGGGCTTTCGCCGGCCCCCAGCCTGCCCAGGTTCAGGTTGACGTTGATCTTCAGGTAGGTGCCCGTCAGCTTGATGATCTGTTGGCAGGCCACCGCGCAGCCCACCAGGAAGATGGGGATCCAAAGCCCCGGCTTGGCCTGGAAGGGCCGCACATGGCTGATGGTGAGCACGAACAGGCAAATCATCATGGCCAGGATCAGGAACACGACCACCACCACGAGCAGGTAGGCCAGGAACTGCATGAATTCGGCGAAGGTGGGCAGGCCCATGGCCTCCGCGCTGAAGCTTTCCTTCATGCCCTGCATATTCATGTTCTCCAGCAGGGAATCGGCCGCCTTGTTGATGATGCGGCGCACGTTCATGATGGCCACCACCACCAGGCCCACCGCCTCGGCGATGCTCAGCAGCATGAACAGCACGTTGGAGATGAACTTCGAGGCGAGCATTTCCAGGGTGGATACCGGCAGCGCGAAGGTGAGGTACCCGCGCTCGGTGAACAGGGAACGGTTGGTGCTCACCATGATGACCATGATGGCCGTGGCCTCCAGGGCCGCCGCGGCCAGCATGAGCAGGAAGTTCCACAGCAGCGCGATAATGAGCGTACCCGTGCCCACATCCTGTTTGAGGGTGAACAGCGCGCCGATGCCGCCGCCCGCCACCCCGATGCCCAGCACCCAAAGGTACATGCGCCCGGTCTGGATAAAATCGTTCTTCAGCAGTTTAGCCAACATAGGGGAACACCTCCTGGAACAGTTCGTTGAGCGTTTTGCCCTGGGCCTCCAGATTCGCCACGGAATCGAACAGGAGCACTTGTCTTTTGCCTATCATCAGCGCGAAATCGAACACGCGCTCCATGTCGTAGATCATGTGGGTGGAAAGCAGGATGGTGCTGTTCTCCGGGCGGTTGTGCAAAATGGTGTCCATGATGAATTGGCGCGCGGAGGGGTCCACGCCGCCGAGGGGCTCGTCAAGGACGTAGAGCTTCGCCTGGCGGCTCATGGTCAGCAGCAGCAGGAGCTTTTCCTGCATGCCCTTGCTCATGGTTTTCACGCGCTGCCCGGGCTCCAGCTGGAAAGCCTCGAGCATCTTCATGGCCTTGGGTTTGTCGAAGTCCCGGTAGAAATCCGCCATGTAGTTCACGCACTGCTTGGCGTTCATCCACTGGGGCAGGTAGCTGCGGTCCGGCAGGTAGGCCGTGACGCTCTTGCTGTAGGCCCCCACGGGCTGGCCGTCGATGCGCACGATGCCGGAGTAGTCGTTGATCATCCCGGTGAGGATCTTCATCATCGAGGTCTTGCCGCAGCCGTTGGGCCCCATGAGCCCCACGATGCTCCCCCGGGGGATGCTCAGGTCGATGTTTTCCAGCACCACCTTCGAACCGTAGGCCTTGGTCATTTGCTTCAGGGTTATGATGTCATGCAATTGAGGGTACCTCCTCCTGTATTTCTTGGGCTTTTGCCTCGCCGTGGCGCACGAACAAGATCATAATCAGGGCCGCCGCCAGGGCGATGGGGCTATAATAGAACAGCGAGATGTAGCTGCCGCTGAACATGCGGAAAAAGCCGTAGGTGATGGGCGCGGCGATCTGCGCGCTGAAGGTGGCGGTGTAGTAGTAGCCCGTGAAGGTGCCCACGCGCTCCAGGCCGCCGATGTCCAGCACCAGGGGCAGGGTGTTCACGGTGATCATCATGCTCGCGGCGCCCGCGACCACCAGCACCGGGTAGATGAACAGGTTCAGCACCCGCATGATCGCCTCGATGGCCGGCGCGGCCGGGTTCGCCGCGTTCAGGGCGACGAAGCCGCCGATGGTCAAATCATTGGCCCGCGTCACGGAAATCAGGGCGGCGAAGAACACCGCGAAGGTGGCCAGGAACAGCCCCAGGCCCGCGAGAATGGTCTTTTTGCGGCCGAATTTGCGGCCCATCCAGCCGGCGGGCAGCGCCGCCGCGGCCCCGCAGATACTGATGATCGCGATGAGGATGCCCGCCCTGGCCGTGTTGACGTGGAGCAGCTCCTCGGCGAACAGGGCGAAAAAGGTCGTAATCGCGTTGGTGCCGCAGAACAGGAAGAACAGCCCCGCCAGCATGAACAGCAGGCTCGTGCGCTCCTTGGGGCTCAGCTTCATCCCCTTGCGGGCGGCCTTCTCCTGCGCGCGCGCTTGCTTGTCGGCGGCGCGGCGCTCGGCCTCGTTGCGGGAGGCGAGAAGCTCCGTGCTCAGCAGGCGGCTGTCCTTCTCCTTGACGAAGAACAGCAGCACCAGCGCGCCGATGACCATCACCGCGGAGCCGACAAGGAAGACATAGGGGAAGGTGCGGAACTCGTCCAGCTCGTCCTTCGCAATCCCCAGGGAGGCCGCGAGGAGCGCCGTCACCAGCGCGCCGGAGCTCATGCCTACGATGCCGCCCAGGCCCCCCATGAGGTTGATCACGGCGTTGCCGTCGCTGCGCAGCGCCGGGGGGGTCAGGTCCGGCATGAGAGCCACCACGGGCGCGCGCCACAGGCTCATGACGAACACGAACAGGATCACGCAGGCCATCACGGCGGGCAGGGTGCGCATCCAGGGGATCAGCGCGAAGAGCGCCGCCGATATGGGCGCGCCGATGAGCACGAAGGGCCGCCGCTTGCCCAGGCGCGTATAGCAGCGGTCCGAGAGCTTGCCGAAGATGGGCTGGAAGACGACCCCGAAGATGTTGTCGAAGGTCATGATGATGCCGATGAACAGCGGCACCAGGGTGAACGCGCCGCCCGCGAAGGCGTTCTCGCCCTGGGAGGCTATGTAGCGCGCCAGGAAATCCACGTTGCCCACGCGCTGGCTCCACTGGGTCACCAGGGGCGATTCCGTGAGGAACTTTTTGAGGATCTTCGTGATGTAAGGGTCGTAGATGGCCCAGGCGATGCTCGTCGCCATGAAGCCGAAGCCCGTCAGGATGGTCTTCGGGTAGTTCAGGCGCGGTTTTGCGGCGGCTTCGCTTATAACGCTCCCTCCTTTTTGATAACCTTGCAATAGTATACCTTGTTCTTCCGCAAATAGCAAGAGGCCAAATCAGAATTTATGGTGTGTTCATGGGGAATTTACAAAATCGCTAAATTTGGGCTTGCAAATTCGCGCCAAAAAGTGTAAACTATACTATACGTGAAGGAGGGGTTCCCGTGCAGCTTGGCGAAAAGACCCGGGCGCGCCTGGGCCGGCTGATCGATATCGTCTATTACCTGCTGATCCTGGCGGGGTTCTACCTGTTCATCAAATACGCCTTCTGGCTGGCGTTCCCGTTCCTGTTCGCGTTCTGCGTCGCGATGGTGCTGCAGCGCCCGATGAACTTCGCCCAGCGCAAGATCAAGCTGAAGAAGAGCTTCTCCTCGGTGGCGCTGGTGCTGCTGTTCTACCTGTTGATCGTGGTGGTCATCGCGCTCATCGGCGCGCGCATCTGGTCGGCGGCCAGGGGCTTCGGGGATTTCCTCTCCGGCCAGATGAAAAATCTGCCGAAAATCATCGGGGACCTGGAGTCCCGCATCAACCACCTGGTGGCCTGGCTGCCGGAGAGCCTGGAGACCAACATCAACCGGTGGCTGGCGGACTTCAGGGCGGACCTGCTGGCGGGGGTCAACGCCCAGGGGGAGAGCGTGGGCATGTTCGGCAGCCTGCTTAGCCGCGTGAACCTGGAGTGGTTCAAGACGCCCATGGACGGCATGCTCACCGTGGCGGGCAAGATCCCGCTGATGCTGGTGGCCGTGGTCATCACCGTCATCGCCAGCTTCTTTTTGACCTCGAGCTACGACAAAGTCGTGGGCTTCCTGAAGCACCAGCTGGGCCCCGAGCGCCGGCACGCCCTTTCGGCCGCGAAAAAGATTCTGTTCTCCTCCGCGCTGCGGCTGCTGCGCTCGTATTCCATCCTGGTGGTCGTGTCCTTTGGCGAGCTGCTGCTGGGCCTGCTGCTGCTGCGCCTGATCGGGGTGTACGACGGTAGCCACCTGCTGGGCATCGCCCTGGCGACCTCCTTCGTGGATATCCTGCCGGTGCTGGGCGTGGGCACCGTGCTGCTGCCTTGGTCCCTGTACCACCTGATCATGGGGCATTTCGGCATGGGGATCGGCCTGGCGGTGCTGTGGGCGGTCATCGTGGTGGTGCGGCAGATCCTCGAGCCCAAGCTCGTGGCCTCGAACCTGGGGCTGCCCCCCATCGTCACGCTGATGGGCATGTATATCGGCCTGCAGCTGTTCGGCTTCGTGGGCATGCTGCTCATGCCCCTGCTGCTCATCCTCGTCAAGCTGCTCAACGACCAGGGCGTAGTGCACATCTGGAAGTCGGCGGGGACGCCCCCCGGCAAAGCGGCCAAAGCGGCCAAACCGGCCTCAAAAGCTGAAAAAACCTAAAAATCGCAGCGGAATGGAGAGACTGACCCATGCAAAAGCGGAAACTGTTTACATCCGAATCCGTTACCGGGGGGCACCCGGATAAGCTGTGCGACCAGATCGCCGACGCGGTGCTGGACGCCATCCTGGAAGGCGACCCACAGGGCCGCGTGGCCTGCGAGTGCTGTGCCACCACGGGCGTGGTGTGGATCATGGGCGAGATCAGTACCTCGTCCTATGTGGATATCCCCGGGCTCGCGCGGCAGGTGATCATCGAGGCGGGCTACGACAGCCCCGACATGGGCTTCGACGGCCACAGCTGCGCCGTGCTCACCGCCATCGACGAACAGTCCGCCGACATCGCCTTGGGGGTGGATAAGAGCCTGGAAGACAAAACCAGCGACGAGAAGGGCGAAGCGAGTGATTCCGCCGCGGGCGGCGGCGCCGGGGATCAGGGCCTCATGTTCGGCTATGCCTGCGACGAGACCCCGGAGTTCATGCCCCTGCCCATCGCCCTGGCGCACGCGCTCTGCCGGCAGCTGACAAAGCTGCGCGAGGAGGGCGCGCTGCCCTGGCTGCGGCCCGACGGCAAGAGCCAGGTCACGGTGGAATACGACGAAAACGACGACCCCGTGCGGGTGGACAAGGTCGTGGTCTCCACGCAGCACGCGGCGGACGTGCCCCTGGAGGTTTTGCGCGCAGAAATTATTGAAAAGGTGATTCGCCCCGTCATCCCGGCAAATCTGCTGGACGATGAGACGATCTACTACGTCAACCCCACCGGGCGCTTCGTCATCGGCGGCCCCGCGGGCGACAGCGGCCTGACCGGGCGCAAGATCATCGTGGATACCTACGGTGGCTGCGCGCGGCACGGCGGCGGCAGCTTTTCGGGCAAGGACCCCACCAAGGTGGATCGCTCGGCGGCCTACGCGGCCCGGCACGCGGCGAAGAACCTGGTGGCCGCGGGCCTTGCCAAAAAATGCGAGATTCAGCTGGCCTACGCCATCGGCGTGGCCCACCCTGTTTCTGTGCGCGTCGATACCTTCGGCACGGGCATTCTGCCGGACGCCGAACTGGGCGCGCTGGCGGCGAAGGTGTTCGACCTGCGCCCCACGGCCATCATCAAGGCCTTCGACCTGCGCCGGCCGATCTACCGCCAGCTGGCGGCGCTGGGCCACGTGGGCCGCACGGACCTCGACCTGCCGTGGGAGAAGCTGGACCGCGTGGAGGAGCTGAAACAGGCGGCGGGGCTGTAACGAAACGCCCGCCTGAACAGTCATACCTAATAGAAAGCACAGGAGGTATGACCATGAAACGCAAGCTTTTGCTCATTGTTCCCATCGCCCTGCTGGTGCTAGCGGCGGGCGCGGCAGCCATCTGGACTTTTTCCCATGCCGCAACCCAAGAACCGGAGGAAACCCGGGAGTACCGGATCGTCCCGGACGAGGCGTTCTACCCCGAAGGCTACGTCGGCTATCGCTATCCCGTGCGGCCCGGTACGGAAATCTGGGGGCAATTGGGCTATGTGGGACCGGGCCGCCTCATCATTCCTGAAGAGGTCATCGCGCGCATGACCACGCGGGAGCTCGCGCAGAGCGTGGTGTGCTACCCGTGGCACGGCTGGCAGGCGGAAGTGATGCTCAGCAGCCGGAGCGAGCAGCCGCCCGATTTTGTACGCACTTGGTTTGACCAGCGCTTCCGGGACTTCCCTGCCCTGCAGGCGCTGGCGCAGCGGCAGGACGCCCGTACGGAGCTCGCAAAGCTGGACGGGATGTATGAGGCGTTCAGCGGGCCCGAATCTTTCTATGGCATGAACCCGCGGCTGATCCTGCGGTCGCCGCAGTTCGGCGGGGCGGGGATACCGGACAACGCGCATAAAGGCGAATAACGAAAGAGGCGGGCGCCGCTCGCCTCTTGCTCTATTCAGAAGG
>WQTL01000510.1 GCA_009786275.1 Bacillota bacterium
TCCTCCACGGGCAGGATGGCGTCCTCGTAGGAGTGGCGGGCGTCGAAGCCCATGTCATAGAGGTCGCCCACGATCTGCGAGAAGTTGCCGCAGGAGTGCAGGACCGCCGGCTTGCCCGCCGCGTGGGCAATGCGCACGATCTCCTTGTGCCAAGGAAACACGTACCTTCTCATCGCCTCCACAGAAAGCATTGATTGCGTCTTAAAGCCCCAGTCGTCGTTGGACATGAGCATGCCCACGGTATCGTATTGGGCGGCCAGGCGGTAGTGCGCGGCCAGCCCGCCGCCGATTTTCTCGAAGATGTCGGCCAGGAGGGGCTCGTCGTCGTAGAGCATGTAGCACAGGTTGTCGTAGCCCACAAGCCGGATCGCGTTTTCCAGCACGCCGCAGGGGCCCATCACCATGAGCTTCATGCCGCCGGGCAAGTCGGGCGCGATATCCCGCAGGGAGGAGTAGTCAAAATCCCCGGCGCGGGGCCAGGGGTAGGCGTCGAAGCTTGCGCGGCCGGTGATGCTGGGGGCCTCGTTGAGGGAATAGGTCTGCGCCCCGCCTGCCCTGGGCTTGGCCGGGAAATGGAAGCCCGAGCCCCACGCCGTGGCGTAGTCGTAGCCCAGCACCGCGAAGGCCCTCGCCATGGCGCGGGAATGGTTCAGCCGGCCCGAGGGCATTTTGCCGCCGACGGCCCACTCGTAGACGGCATCGTTCATGAAGAGCTCGAAGAGCACGTCCCTGTCGGGGATTCGGCGCTCCAAAACTTTAAGCATCTGGTTGAAATCCGGCGTGCGATTGAAATTACCCATATTGCACCAGCCCCGCAAACACTGTGATGGCAAGCACGCACAGGAGGGAATACCCGTGCGTGGTGACCTGGCCCCCGTAGGCCTGCGCCAGGGAACTTTCCCGGGCGGTTTTTTTGCCCAGGCGCTCGGGGCTGCGCTTGGCCATGCTGCCCACCAGGGTGATGGCCTCGTAGCCCGCGCCGTACATCAGCGCCGTGAGGAAAAGATTGGGGGTCCAGTGCAGGAAAAACTGCGCCAGCACCAGAGCCAGGCCGCCGCCCAGCATCCCGACGCGCCAAACCCAAATGGACTTGAACAGGTTGAAGCGGTCGAAGATATTTTGCTCCGCCACGACGTAGTAAATCACGTAAAACGAGACGAGCTTTGCGGCCTCGAAGCTGCCCAGAAAGAGAAAGAACAGAGGAAGGATGCAATAAATCGGCATGAGGGCGACTTGGTTAATCTTTTCGTAGCGCAAAAAGGCCTTCGAGGGCGCATCGCCCGCGCTGCGCATGGCGATCTCGTGCTCCTCGCGGCTTATCAAGCAGCGGCCCAGCTGCCAGTCGAGCTCCTCCTTCGTGCGCGGGCGCTTGATGACGTGTTTGAGCATGTCGAGGGCAAGCAGGGCGAGGAAGATGACGGGCAAAAGCCAATCGGGCAGATTTACAAGCTTGGGGATGGAATCGAATTGATAGGACTGATATTTCGCCGAGAAATTTACGATCAGCGTAAATGTGATCGAGATGCCCAGGCCCGCGAAGGCGCCGAGGGCGCACTCCATGATCTTCCAGGTGTCCAGCAGGCCCTTTGAGGAGAGCCGACCGCAGAAGCGCTTGCCCTTCCTGTTGGGGTGTCTGGCGCGAATCTGCATCCACTGGGCGATGACCCAGCCGAGGCCGCCGGAGAGCGTGCCGCCCAAGGTGAGCCAGAGCGCCGCGCTGTCTTTATAAATTGCCATGCAGGCAACAAGGCCGATGAGAATACCGAAGAGCACGCCCATGCCCTCGGGGCGCGTGCGCGAGAAATATATCTTCGGGTGAATGCCCTTTTTCTCGTCGTAGGGGCGGTCGAAAGCCCGCGAGCCGCAAAAGGCGAACACGGGCAGGAGGCCGAAGGTGAGCAGGACCGCCCGCAAATCGTAGAGGCCCGCGAGGAAGGACAGGAACATCCCCGTCACCGCGCCGAACAGGCCGAACCACAGGCCGCCCTTGACGAACAGGCCCGTGTACTCCCGGGCGAGATTGCCGTTCGGGTTTTTGTTGGAGACCAGGCCCACGGTCTCGCCGTAGGACATGGAGCCGCCGAAGTACATCCCCAATGCCCCGGCGGCGCTGAGGAGATAGAAATGCTCCCGCAGGAAGGGCGAGCCGCTGAAGATTGCGATGCACAGGCCCATCAGCGCGCCGGGGAGCATCGCGCCCGTCTCTCCGCCCAGGTTGGTGCCCCGCATGCCCCAGCCGTAGGACACGGCCACCGCCGAAACCGCGAGGAAGAGCAGCGCGCCCGAAAGCGTGGTCAACAGCATTTATGCATCGAGCTCCTCTGCAATGTTCTGTTCGCGGACAGCCAGGGCCGCGCTGCGCCGCTCGGCCAGTTCGGGGTACATGCGCTCGCGGTCCTTCTGGTTGATGTTGTAGAAGAACTTGGGAATCAGCGAGATGAAGCCGGTGAGCGTGGGGAGGATGGTGGACATGGCGAAAATCCAGTTGGTGGTCTTCTCGGTCTGGTTCATGTAGTCGAGGCCGCCCTGGAAGCCGACGAGCTTCATCAGCGCGCTGTTGAGGGTGCTGCCGAAGATGTTCGCGATTTTGGGCGCGATGCCCTTGAGCGTGCCCACCATGGCCTCGGACCGGAAGCCGTTCTTCCACTCGCCGTAGTCGATGATCTCGTTCTCGATCTCGTCCGGCAGCACCTTCTTGGCGGCATACAGGGTCATGAGGGTCATGTCCTCCACGGCGTAGGCGGCGAGCATGGGCAGCAGGTGCATATACATTCTGTGGATGCCCCGCACGGCCTTTTTGGTTTTGATCATGCCGAAGAAGAAGATCGCGATGATGACAGGTTTGCTTATATTGTCCGCAAGAATCCACAGGGTTTTGGTGGAAAAGCGCTCACGCAGCTTGCCGATGTAGGCGTAGCCAAGATAGCTGATGGGCCCGCCGGGGATGCCCGACACCGTGCCGAAATTGGCAAAATTGAGCACGGCGTTCTCGTAGGTGCCTGACATGCTGCGGATGCTGACATTGCCGAGAATCTGCGAGAGCATGAGCATGAACATGGGCCTGTTGTTCTTCAGGGCGATGAGGGATTCCTTGATGGTGGGGGCCCTGTCCTGCTCCACGCCCAGGGGGTCGAACACGCGCTCTTTGGATACGAACGCGAAAAAGAGCGACAGGCCCGCGCTGATGAGCAGGGTCCCCACGCCGAAGCCCATGAACAGCCCGCGCAGCTTGTTGTTTATCTCAATGGCACTGAGCTTCTTGCTGTTGGATATGACATCCCGGAACACGGGGAAGATCAGCTTGGGCAGGTTGGTGCCTATGTTGAGCAGCTTGGCCTTGGTCAGCAGGGAAAGCCGCTCGTCGGGATCCGGGGTGAGGTTGGCCCTGATGCCCCTTTTGGCGATCCCCGCGATGGTGTCGGTGAACTCGTTGAACATCTCCATGACCACCCAGGCGAGGACCTTGGACATCATCTCGCCCGTGCCGGGCGAGTTGGGGAAGACGTAGGGCAGCAGATAGAGCAGCATCATCATGGGCAGGCCGTAGACGGGGTAGAGGACCAGGTAGGGCTTGAACTTGCCCCAGCGCGTGCGGGTCTTTTCGATGAACGCCGCCATAAAGATGTCGTTGACCATGTCCCAGACACCCCGGAGCGGCTCAAACAGCGCCCGCATCCCCCTGTCGATAAACAGGATTCTGTCCAGCCACTCGTCGTTGCGCTCCACCTTCACATCCAGGGACGCGGCGAACATGATGAAGCCGGCCGTCTCCCTCGTGCTCACGTACCTGCGGCCCTTCGGGGGCGCGGGCTGTGCTTTTTCCGCCATTGAACCACCCCTTATCCTGTTATTCATTCTTCCATTATACACGGCGTGAGGGGCTTCGTCAAGAAAAATTCATCAATATCGCTTGACTTTATCCCCCGGGGCTGGTACAATTTTAATAATCCAATCAAAATGCGAAAAGGGAGGCTTGAATCCATGCACACTGCCCTGAAGGTCCTGGAAAAGGTGATCTCGAAACCATTTCAGCTGCGCTCCATCGCGTTCCACGCGCCGCCCCTGCCGGAGCCCGTGTGGGACTGCCCGGCCAAGGCCGGCGGCCACTTCACCGCGGGGATAGCGAAAGAGGACCTCACACCCCCCGATTTGCTCACCCACAGGTATTACATGGCAGGCTACGGGTTCTTCAAGCCCATCCAGGGCTTCCTCAACCCCATCTACGCCACCGCGCTGTGGCTGGACGACAACTCCGGCAACGGGGGCGTCCTGCTGGTGAGCGTGGACTGCGTGGGCATCATGAACAACGACGTGGAGGAGATACGCCGGCGCCTGGCCCCCTTCTGCAGGATCACCGGCTGCAAAGCGGTGAACATCATGTCCACCCACTGCCACGCAAGCATAGACACCATGGGCTTCTGGGGGCCGCTGCCCAGGACCGGGCGCGACAAGCGCTTTTTCACGCTGCTGTTCGACGGGATCGTGCGGGCGGCGGAGCGGGCCTACGCCACGCGCAGGGACGGCGACCTCTACGCCGGGAGCATCGTGGCCGAGGGGATTCAGCAGGACAAGCGCCTGCCGGAGGTCTTTGAGAACACGCTGACCCGGCTGCGCTTCGCCCCCAAGGACGGCGGGGAGGAGATCTACGCCGTCTGCTTCGCCAACCACCCCGAGGTGCTGGGCAGCCACAACGTGCAGCTGAGCGCGGACTACGTGCACTGGCTGCGCGAGAAGGTCAAGAAGGACAGCGGCGCGGAGCTGATCTACTTCAACGGGGCGGTCGGCGGCATGATCACGCCCACCCTGGATAGCGGCCACGAGGACATCGCCTCCTCCCGGGCGGCGGGGGAAAAGACCGC
Source organism: Bacillota bacterium (assembly GCA_009786275.1). Classification (GTDB taxonomy): domain Bacteria; phylum Bacillota; class Clostridia; order Oscillospirales; family Acutalibacteraceae; genus WRMQ01. Next base: position 4,860 of record WQTL01000510.1, read on the forward strand.
CGCGGCGGCCATGTCCATCACCGACGAAAGAAAGCTGGAGCCGAAGGTCGGCGCGATACGCAAGCAGTTCCTGGTGGAGATCGAGAACACGGTGTTCGCCCTGTGCGGCGTGCTGGGCGTGATGCCCCGGCCGAAATTCCCCACGGGCAAGGGCCGCCTGGGGGTCTCCATGCAGACCGAGATGAACTACATGACCATCGGCGACGTGCATATCCTGATGGTGCCCGGCGAGCTGTTCCCGGAGCTGGCCTACGGCGGCTACCTGGAGGCCGACGTCGCCGCGGTGGGCGGGCCCGAGCTGAACCCCCCGCCCCTGCGGGAGATCGCGGGCGACCCGGAGCTCATCATCTTCGGGCTGGCCAACGACGAGCTGGGGTACTTCATCCCGCCGAACGACTTCCTGCTGGACGAGGAGCTCCCCTTCCTGGTGAAGACCAACGACCACGGCGGGCGGCGGCACTACGAGGAGACCAACTCCTCCGGGCCGAAGCTGGCGCACGCCCTGGCGGATAATTTCAAGCAGATGCTGCGGGTTGTCAGGCAGGGCGGGTAAAATTTGCGTTGGTTTTTCTGCGGAGACGCACTGCCGTGCGTCTCAACACAAATAATTTTAAATATGTAGAGACGCATGGCAATGCGTCTCCCGATAGAGGTGAGTACTCTATGGACGTGATGGATTCCCTGGCGAAACAGCTGCCGCGCATGCAGAAGCTGGCCGCGGCGCACTTCAAGCACAAGGCGAAGCGGGCGCCCGTCCCGGCACCGCCGGACGGCGTATGGGACGCGCAAAGCGAGCCGGGCGGGCACTTCACCGTGGGTTACGCGCGCATACCTTTTACGCCCAGTTCGATGGATGTAAAAGAAAAGACCTACTGGCTGGCGGGCTACGGCACGAACCGGCCGGCGAAAAGCGTGCACAGCGACATCTGCGCCGGCGCGGTGTATATCGACGACAACACGGGCCGGGGCGCGCTGCTGCTGATCTCCCTGGACTGCGTGGGGCTGCTGCGGGACGACGTGCTGGTCATACGCGGCAGGCTGGCGGGGTTCTGCGAACGCACCGGCTGCCGGGCCGTGAACGTGTTCTCCACCCACTGCCACGCCGGGCCGGACACCATGGGCATCTACGGCAAATTTCCGCTGAGCGGGCGCGACAAGGCCTTCATGGAGGGCCTGTATTGGGCGGCGTGCGCCGCGGCGGAACAGGCCTATCAGGGGCGCAAGGACGGGAAGCTCTACGCGGGGAGCGTGGAGGCCGAGGGGATACAGAAGGATATACGATACCCCGAGGTATTTTGCAAGACGCTGACGCGGCTGCGCTTCGCGCCGGAGGACGGCTCGAAGGAGACGTGGGTGCTGAACTTCGCGGCGCACCCCGAGGTGATGGACCAGCGCAACCGGGCCATCAGCGCGGACTACGTGCACTTTCTGCGGCATAAGATTGAGAGCGAACGCGACGCGAAGGTCATCTACTTCAACGGGGCCATCGGCGGGATGATCACGCCCGTTGAGATCAACCGGGACGACTTCATGGAGTCCTGCCAATGGGCGGGCGAGAGGATCGCCGAGGCGGCCATGGGCATCGCGGACGAGCGGGAGCTTACGCCCCTGGTGAACACGATACGGCAGGAGTTCTACATCGAGCTGGCGAACGTGCTATTCATGCTGGGCGGGCTGATCGGGCTGCTGCCCCGGGAGCGCTACGCCACCGGCGAGGGACCGCTGGGGGTCTCCGTGCTGGCGGAGATGAACTATATCGAGATCGGCGACGTACACATTCTCACCGTGCCGGGGGAGCTGTTCCCCGAATTGCAGCTCGGCGGGTATCTGTCCGAGGAGGAGGCCTCCATGGGCGGGCCGGAGGGCAATCCCCTGCCCCTGCGGGAGCTGGCCAAGGACGAAAACCTGATCGTGTTCGGGCTGGGGAACGACGAGCTGGGGTATATCCTGCCGCCGAACGACTACATGCTGCACCCGGAGAAGCCCTTCGTGGAGGAGCCGCGCGACCGGCACGGCAGGAAGCACTACGAGGAGACGAACTCGGCGGGGCCGATGACTGCGGTACGGGTGGCGGGGGCGTTTGAACGGATATTGGGGATTATGGGGAGGTAGGGTGCTCCGCACAACCACCCCGGCCCTGCGGGCCACCCCTCCACGGAGGGGAATGATCTGCTGATGGAGGAGTATATGTTCTTCAAGGGAAAAAGAAAGCCCAAGCCCGCGCTGCACCTAGGGTCGGTCTACATCGTCGTCAAGGATTTTCGCAAGTCCGTCGATTTCTACGAAAAGCTGCTGGGGATTCCCCTGAGCAGCGAAAACAATGGCAGGTTCGCGTCGTTCTATTTCGAAGGGCATTGCATTTCGATTCTCAACGGCATGTTCGACGCGGCAAACCCCGACAAGGTGACGCGCAAGGGCGGTGAAGAGGGCTCCGACGCCCTGCGGGAAATCGCGCTCGCCCCGAACACGCACAAGTTCACATTTAATTTTTCCGCCGACGACTTACGGGCATCGCATGCGAGAATCAAAGCCCTGGGGTTGGCCGAGGACCTGAGCAGAGTGCATTACATGTGTTATGCAGCGCCATACTATTTTTTCGTCTTACACGACCCGGACGGGAACATGATCGAGGTGACCGGCAGGTATACGCCGGAGGAACATGAGTTTGACTGATTACAACCGGAGGTGAAATCATGGCAAAAATCACAGAGCAGCTCGAGAAATATGTCAGCACGATTGAGAATGCCGTGGCGCGGCACTACAAGGCCAAGGCGAAGCTGATGCCCGCGCCCGCGATTCCACAGGCGCAGTGGAACGCCCCGGGGGAATCGAAGAAGGGGCACTTCACCGTGGGGATTTCGAAACAGGATCTGGTGCCGGACGACCTGGACAGCGGGCGGTACTACATCGCGGGGTACTACGGGCCCAAGGCGGTGACGGGGCTGCACGACCCCATGTGCGCCACGGCTATCTGGATCGATGACAACAGCGGCAAGGGCGCGCTGGTGCTGGTGAGCATCGACTGCGTGGGCTTTTTGCGCTACGACGCCGACGTGATACGCGCGCGGCTGGCCGGCTGGTCGAAACAGCACGGCTGCCGCGAGATGCACTTCTTCGGCACGCACAACCACGCGGGGATCGACACCCTGGGCCTGTGGGGCAAGCTGCCGAAGTCCGGGCGGGACAAGAAGTTCATCCAGCTGATGCAGGACAAGATCTGCGAGGCGATTGTCACAGCCTATGAGACAAGACGCTGCGGCGAGCTCTTCGCCGGGCAGGTGGAGGAGCCGGAGGGCTATCACGACGACTACCGGCTGCCGAAGGTGTTCTGCACGAAGCTCACCCGGCTGCGCTTCGCGCCCTTCGGCGGCGGCGCGCCGATCTATCTGGTGAACTACGCCGCGCACCCGGGCATGATGGGCGGCAAGAACACCCTGATGAGCGCCGACTGGGTGTACTGGTTCCGCGAGGACATCGAGGCCAAGACAGGCGGCGAGGTCATCTTCATCAACGGGCTGATCGGCGGGCTGATCTACCCCCACGAGGAGGACCTGCCCAACCCGGAGGCCACGGAGATCGCGGGGCACAGAATCGCCGAGTTGGCGTTGTCTGTCGGGGAGGAGCACAGGCTGGAGCCGAGAATCGGCTCCATGAGCCAGGACGTGTACCTGGCGTGCGATAACACGCTGCTGACGCTGGGGGGCGTGCTGAAGGTCATCCCGGCGAAGATGCAGGCCACGGGCGAGGGGCGCTTCGGGGTCTCGCTGAAAAGCTCGCTGAGCTACTTCGAGATCGGCGATTTGCGTATTCTCACCGTGCCGGGGGAGATGTTCCCCGAGCTGGCCTACGGCGGCTATTTGGAGGAGGACTTGGCGAGCAACGGGAGCTCCGGACAAAACCCCGCACCCCTGCTGGAAATCGCGGGCGACCCCGACTTGATCATGTTCGGGCTGGGGAACGACGAGCTGGGGTATATCATCCCGCCGAACGACTTTTACCTGGACGAGAAGCGGCCCTGGTTCACCAACGGGCATGACCAGCACGGCAGGAAGCACTACGAGGAGACCGTGAGCACGGGCAAGGGCACGGCGGCGGTGATCGCGGAGACGTGGAAGGGGATGCTGGAGAGAATGAAGGCATAGCGCAATTGTTGTAGGGGACGGCGTCCTCGACGTCCCAGGATAAAGCATTATTCTTATCGCCCAGGGACGTCCGGAGGCCGTCCCCTACAAATACGGCAACCAAACATTGAAAGGGGAAATATCTCATGAAAAAATGGATTGCACTGCTGACCGCGGCCCTGCTGGCGCTTCTCGTCTTCGCTGCCTGCGGGAAAGAGAAACCCGCCAACGGCACGGAGGCCGGGACATCCGAAATCGTCACCACGGCGCCCGAAACCACGCCGGAGGAGTCCTCCTCTGAGAGCACCGAGGCGGAGACAAGCACCACCGCCCCGGAAGCATCCACCACAGAGGAGGCCACCATCCCGCCGCTGCCCCAGGGCAAGAAGGAGATCCTCGCGGCGTACACGGCGGTTGTGGACAAGGTGAAGATCGACCGCCCGGAGTACAAGAACAACGACTGGCAGACCATGACCAATGTGGACATGAGCGGCATCACGTATGGGATTATCAGCCCGGTCGCGAAGGGATTTCTTGAAACCTATGAGCAATCGACCGTGGGCACGCAGACGAAGGGGAACCATCCCAAGTGGTTCGCCCTGCCCACGTCCACCCACAAAGTCGGCTGCGTCCTGACGGACACCAGCAAAATCGAATCGGCCAGCTGTACGAAGTCCGGGGACTACTACATGATCAAGATCACGCTGGTGCAGGAAAAAGACCCGACCATGAACCTCGAAAACCCCTACGCCACCCCCGGCTGGCACGGGCGGATGTTCGACGTGATCGACATCGTGGAGGTAACGGACGTGGCGAAGAGCCTCGGCTTTAACGAGAAAAACGCCTACTGCACCTTCAAGGGCACGGCCACGCTGAAATACGACCCCGCGACCAACCAGTGCGTGTCCCTGGACCATGTGATCGACGTGCGGGTATTCCTGGGCTCCGGCTCTGCCAAGGTGATCGCGGATTACCGGTTCTATGACTTCAAGTGGTGACGGCCTATGATAGAGCACAATATCGTTTATAAGCAGCACGGGCGCTACGGCGGCTGGCCCGCCAACCACGGCGGCTGGAGCTGGGGCGACGAGATTCTCATTTCGTTCCAGGACTGCGAGGACAGCCACGTGTGGGAGGACCACCACAGCGTGGTGCGCGACTGCGAGCGCTACATGATCTTTGCCCGGAGCTTCGACGGCGGCCGGAAATGGCGCATCGAGCGCCCGGCGGTCAAGCATGTCACCGACGAGACGAAGGGCCCGGTGAGCACCGCGGACATCACCGAATGCCCCGGCGGCATCGACTTCACGCACCCGGACTTCTGCGCGAGCTTCACGCTTTCGGGCACCGACGCGGGTAAGCCCTCCTGGTGGCTGTATTCCCTGGACCGGGGGCACCACTGGCAGGGGCCGTACAGCATCCCCTCCATGGGTTTCACCGGGGTGAACGCCCGCACGGAGTACCATGTGCTGTCGCCGGACGAGATGATGGTGTTCCTCACCGTGACGAAAGAGGACCGCGACGAGGGGCGGGTCATCTGCGCGAAGCTGAAGAACGGCGGCGCGGGCTGGGAGCTCGTGGGCTGCCTGGGGGACGAGCCGCCCGGGTGGGAGATCATGCCCGCCGCGGCGCGGCGCGAAAACGGCGACTGGGTCGCCCTGGTGCGCGGGCAGACCAAGCGTGTGCTGGGTTTCCGGCAGTGGTACATGTCGCAGTATGAGTCGCAGGACGGCGGCGCACACTGGCGCTTCATCAAAAAGCTGCTGCCGAACAGCTTCAGCAGCAACCCGCCCGCCCTTGTGGTGATGAAGAACGGCGCGTGGTGCGTGGCCTACGGCCACCGCGACAAGCCCTACGGCATGCGGTGCAGGTTTTCCCGCGACGAGGGGCGCAGTTGGGGCCCCGAGCGCGTGCTGCGCAGCGACGCGGCCTGCTGGGACTTGGGCTACCCCCGCATGCGGGAGAACGCCGCGGGGCAACTGGTTGCGGCGTATTACTACAACGACACGCCCGAGGGCGAAAGGTATATCGCGGCGACGATTTTTGACGAGGAGATGTGAGTGATTGGCCCCCCCGGCCTGCGGCCACCCCCCCCCGCAAGCGAGGGGGGCTTTTTGTGCTCCCGCTGGATTTGTGGTTGATTTTTCAATTGGGATGTGCTAAAATATTTTATCAGCAAGGGAGATGCATATGACGATACTTGAAAATGAACAAACGGGCCTGCGCCTTGAAGAAATCAGGGCGGGCCTCGCGCGGTCTATACGAGGCAGAGCCCTAAAGAAGGTGCTGCTGATTCCGCCGGATTTTACGCGCATGAACTCGGGCGCGGGGATTATCACGGCGATGTATTACGAATTGCTGGCGGGCGTGCGGGTGGATATCCTGCCCGCCCTGGGCACGCACGCGCCGATGACGCGGGAACAGCAGGTCGCCTTCTTCGGCGAGGGAATCCCCGAGGAGCGCTTTTTGGTGCACGACTGGCGGGGCAATGTGAGCAAAATCGGCGAGGTGCCGGCGAGCTTCGTGCGCGAGGTCTCCGAGGGGCTGATGGACGATACGCTCGACGTCGAAGTATCGAACTATCTGCTGGACCCGTCATACGACCTGATTTTGTCCATCGGGCAGGTCGTTCCGCACGAGGTGGTGGGCATGGCGAACTACACGAAAAATATCGTGGTGGGCTGCGGCGGGAGCCGGTTCATCAACCGCTCGCACATGCTGGGCGCGTTCTACGGCATGGAGCGCATCATGGGGCGCGATCAAACGCCCGTGCGCAGGGTGTTCGACTACGCGCAGGAGCACTTTATATCGAAGCTGCCTATCGAATATGTTTTGACTGTCACCACCACGGAAAACGACAAGACGAATATCATGGGGCTGTATATTGGCAAAGAACGCGAGGCGTTCGAGCGCGCTGTGGCTTTAAGCCAGAAGCACAATCTGAACTATCTGCAAAAGCCCATGCAGACCTGCGTGGTGTGGCTGGACGAGCGCGAGTTCCATTCCACGTGGCTGGGGAACAAGGCGATCTATCGCACACGCATGGCCATGGCCGACGGCGGGCGGCTGATCGTGCTCGCGCCCGGGGTGCGGATGTTCGGCGAGGACAGCGTGAACGACAGGCTTATCCGCAAGTACGGCTATGTGGGGCGCCTGCGCGTGCTGGAATTGATCAAAACAGAACGGGAATTGCAGGACAACCTGGGCGCGGCGGCGCATCTGATCCATGGGTCTTCAGACGGGCGGTTCGACATTACATACGCCGCGAAGCACCTGGGCCGCGAGGAGGTCGAGGGGGCGGCGTTCGGGTATATGCCCTTCGACGAGGCTGCCGCGAAGTATGATCCAGGCAAGATGAAGCCGGGGTGGAATGTTCTGGATGGGGAAGAAGTTTATTTCATCGAGAACCCCGCGCTGGGACTGTGGGCTCTGGAGGGGGCGTTTTGACCACCCCCTCTGTCGCTGCGCGACATCTCCCCCAAGGGGGCGACCCTGGCGGTTTCCGCAAGCTATTTTTGACATAAGGATAGACATCAATGACCTATAAGCTGCTTGCCGTTGACATGGACGGCACACTGCTCAACGAACAATCGCAAATCTCTGAGCGTACACGGAAAGCCGTTTTGGCGGCAATGGACAGGGGCGTGCTGTTCGTGCCATCCACGGGGCGGCCCATGGGAGGCATGCGGAAGATCCTGGATTTGTTCGATGGCGATTTGCCCATGATACTGTTCAACGGGGCCATGGCCGTCACCGCGAGGACGGAGCGGGTGCTGTTCTCCCAGGGGCTTGCATTCGCCTGCGCGGAGACCATTTTCGCGCAGGGGGTCGAACGGGGATACTCGGTGGTCGCCTGGACGGGGGAGCGGCTGTTCGTCAGCAACGAGCACGAGGAGATCATGGAGTACCGGCGCAAATCGGGGGCAGAGCTGCATGTCGTGGCCGACGCGGGGGCCATGCGAGAGCTCGGCGTGACAAAAATGCTGTGGATCATCCCGCCGCGGGACGGCCCGCGCTGCCAAAGCGAGATGCACGCGCTGCTGGAAGGCAAGGTCAACTGCCACACATCGTGCCCGCATCTGATGGAATTCGTGGATGCGAAAGCTTCGAAGGGGCTGGCGCTGGAGGCCGTGGGGAAGGCCTACGGGATTGCCCGGGAAGAGATGATCGCCGTGGGGGACGGGTGGAACGACGTATCCATGCTGGAATACGCGGGGCTGGGGGTTGCGATGGGCAACGCGCCGGCGGAGATCAAGCGCCTGTGCCAATACACGACGCTGAGCAACGAGGAGGACGGGGCGGCGGCTGTGATAGAGAAATTTTTGCTTTGACAAGCGATTTGCTTGTCAAATTGAGCGTCGAAAGCCTTTCGCAGATGGATGTAAAGGGGATTGCTTTCATTTCCCTGCTTTAAAATAAAATCAACTGCTTTACAGGCATGAATGAGGAGGTTCCATATGACTTTACGCGAAAATTGCACCTACGGCGTGGCGGCCCCCACCAGCATGGGCGTGCGCATCACCCCGCCGGGCGGCGCGCCCGTGCATACCAGCAACACCTTCGTGATGCAGGCCACCAGCGCCGAGACCAACGTGATCAACGTTTCGGCCTCGCTGGGGATCCCGGGGCTTGCGCTGACGAACTTCGTGGCGGGCAGCCCGGTATCGCTGTTCATCCAGGGCGAGCTGCGGCGGCGCAACATCGCCTACGCCGGGCCGGATATCCCCCAGGGCGGGCCGTGGGGCTACCGGCACCAGTTCAACATCGCCGACAGCGGCTGCGGCGCCCGCGGGCCGCGCGTGCACAACGACCGCGCGGGCGAAGTCGGCCGCGTGCTGAACGCGAAGGATTTCGACCTGGAGGATATCTTCGGCAGGCAGGGCGTGCGGATACTCCACCTTTCGGGCCTGGTGGGCGCGCTTTCGCCGGAGAGCGGCCGGTTCTGCCTGGACGTGGCGCGCGCCGCGAAAAAGCACGGCACGCGCATCTCCTTCGACCTGAACTACCGGGCGACGTTCTGGAAGGGCCGGGAGGCCGAGCTGCGCGCGGTGTTCACGGAGATCGCGGGCATGGCGGATATTTTGGCGGGCAACGAGGAGGACTTCCAGCTCTGTCTGGGGCTCCAGGGCCCGGAGGCGGGCGGGACGGCGCTCGGCTCGAAGATCGATTCTTTCAAAGACATGATCGGGCAGGTGAAGGCGGCCTTCCCGAACGCCTCAATTTACGGCACGACGCTGCGTGAGGTGGTGTCCGTGGGCGAGCATTTGTGGGGGGCCATCACGCTGTTCGGCGAGGAGTGGACGGTCATCGAGCCCCGGGCCATACAGGTGCTCGACCGCATCGGCGGCGGCGACGGCTTCGTGGGCGGGCTGCTCTACGGGATTTTGAAGGGCATGACGCCGGCGCGATGCACGGGCTTCGCCTGGGGCAGCGGCGCGCTGGCGACCACCACCCTGGACGACTACGCCACCCCGGCGGACGAGGAGATGGTGTGGAGTATCTACCAGGGGAACGCGAGGGTGAAAAGATGAAAAAGCTGCTGGCCATCGTTTTGCCGCTCTGCCTTGCGGCGGGCCTGTTTGCCTGCGGGGAAAAAGAGGCGGAGGGAATCACAACAACAGCGCAGAGCACAGCCGAAACCACCACCGGTATGGCCGAAACCACCACCCTTTCCGCGGATGCCATGATCGCAACGATACAAAAGGCCGCCAACTCGGTGAAAAAATTATCGAATCGCTTATACTATATGGAATATGCGGGCGATTATGGGTTTTCAGGCTTTCTTGAACGCGGAGGAGCGGCTTCCGCCGAGGAGTTGGCCGGCTGCATCGCCGAGGTTTTGTCCGGAGGGCTTGCTCATTTTGATTTGTCAAAGATGGACTTTGGCTGCAGCACGATATCCACCAAATTGCCGGGCGGCGGTTACGGGTTTGGACGCAATTTCGATTGGAACAACTGCACCGCCATGATCATTAAGGCGGCCCCCATAGATGGATATGCTTCGATCACGACCTCCAACCTGGATTTTCTGGGCTTCGGCGCTGGATACGTCCCCGAAGGACCCTTAAACAAAATGCTTTCCCTCGCCTCTGTTTATGCGCCATTGGACGGCATGAACGAAAAAGGGTTGTGCGTTGCGGTCCTTACCATAAGCCACCCGGATGAAACGCACCAGAACACCGGAAAGCCCAATCTGACAACTACGACGGCGATACGCTTGCTGCTTGACAGGGCCGCGACCGTCGGCGAAGCGATTGCGCTCCTGGAGCAGTATGACATGCATTCGGATCTCGGCATGATGTACCACTTTGCCATATCCGACGCCGAAGGACGCTCCGTGGCGGTGGAATACATTAAAAATAAAATGTATGTTACGGAAGCGCCGGTTGTAACAAATTTCTTCCTAACACCGGGCGAGCTATATGGCGTTGGCCACAAAACATCCAAGCAGCGTTTTGATATTCTTTCCCGATTGCAAGAAGAGACAGGCGGCGCCATGAGCACGGAACAAATCAAAGAGGGCTTGCGCACGGTTCGTCACAGCCTTTTTGCCGAAGGAGGCAAGACGACGCAATGGTCGATTGTGTATAATCAAACATCGCTTGAATTGCTGTTTTATCACCGCGAGAACTTTGAGTCGCCGTATACGTTCCAGTTGACCGCAAACTGATATACAACATATTTCCTAAAGGAGAAACCACATGCAAAAATCGGACATCGGGCCTGGCGGTGATGGTGTGGAGTATTATCTATATCATTATTTTGAACGAAAAATGGGTCCATTCGTCAGCATGTCCGGATTGCCGATTGAGGATCAAATGAAAATCCAATCGCAATTTACTTCATCTTTCTTTATTGAAAATCGTACCCAAAGATATTATGAACGCCGTACAGAATTGGAACGGTTAATGCGGTCTTTGTTTATTGAAAAGGGTGGCAAACCTGTTCTTGATGTTCCGTACTATATGGTTTTAGGAGAATCTCCTTTCCTTACCACATGGTATGAAGAAAGTGAATATATTAAGATACCGATACATGAATTTGATTTGCAAACGATTTCGTTTACATATGGCGACACATTCCCTACTTTCAGCGAAAGAATTACTGACGGCTTGGAATATCGAAAGAAAGTATTCCTGTATAACGAAGTATCAGGCCTTATACAAAAATATGGGTTGCCACAGGATTCATGGGACGGAACATACGAATCACCATGTTACGTTGAAGCGCAAGTGTGGAGTGATATACCTGTATGTAATTATCGCAGAGCATAAGCATTATATACATTCCGGGCAAACACATAACATATTTCTAAAGGAGAAACCACATGCAAAAATCTGACATCGGCCTTGTGGGCCTGGCGGTGATGGGGGAAAACCTCGTCATGAACATGGAGAGCAAGGGATTTTCCGTGTGCGTGTACAATCGCACCACGCAAAAAGTCACGGACTTCCTTGAGGGCAGGGCCAAGGGCAAAAACATCACCGGCGCGTATTCCATCCAGGAGCTGGTGGACAATCTCAAGGCGCCCCGGCGCGTCATGCTCATGGTGAAGGCGGGCGCGCCCGTGGACGCCTTCATCGAGACGCTCATCCCCTGCCTGGAGCCCGGGGACATCATCATCGACGGCGGGAATTCGCACTTCCCGGATACCATCCGCCGCACGAAGTACGTGGAAAGCAAGGGCCTGCTGTTTATCGGCACGGGGGTCTCCGGCGGCGAGGAGGGCGCGCTGAAGGGCCCGGCCATCATGCCCGGGGGCTCGCCGGCGGCCTGGCCGCACGTGAAGCCGATTTTCCAGGCGATTGCCGCGAAAGTTGGCGAGAACAATGACATCCCCTGCTGCGATTGGATGGGCAGCGACGGCGCGGGGCATTTCGTCAAGATGGTGCACAACGGGATTGAGTACGGCGATATGCAGCTGATCTGCGAGGCGTATTTCCTCATGAAGGAATACCTTGGGATGGACGCCGGCGAGATGCATGAGGTGTTCCAAGAGTGGAACACGGGCGTGCTGGACAGCTATTTGATCGAGATCACCCGGGACATTCTGGCCTACCGGGACGAGGACGGCGCGCCCATCGTGGAGAGCATCCTCGACACCGCGGGGCAGAAGGGCACCGGCAAGTGGACCTCCGTGGCCTCGCTGGACGAGGGGATTCCGCTGACGCTCATCGGCGAAGCTGTCTATGCGCGCTGTTTGTCGGCCATCAAGGAGGAGCGTGTGCGGGCCTCGGCGATTCTCACCGGGCCGGCGGCTAGGTTCGAGGGCGGCAGGGCGGCGTTCATCGAGGACATCCGCCAGGCGCTGTTCGCCTCGAAAATCATCTCCTACGCGCAGGGGTATGCCCTGCTGCGCGCCGCCGCTGGGACCTACGGGTGGGACCTGGACTTCGGCGGCATCGCCATGCTGTGGCGCGGCGGCTGCATCATACGCTCCACCTTTTTGGGGAATATCAAGGAGGCCTTCGACAAGGCCCCCGATCTGGACAACCTGATGCTCGACCCGTTCTTCACCGAAGCGCTGACCGCCGCGCAGGGCGGCTGGCGCAGGGTTTGCGCCGCCGCGATGACCAACGGCATACCCGCGCCGGCGTTCACCAGCGCCCTTGCTTACTATGACGGGTACCGCTGCGCGCGGCTGCCGGCGAACCTGTTGCAGGCGCAGCGGGATTACTTCGGGGCGCATACGTATGAGCGTATTGACCATCCGCGCGGTAAGTTTTTCCACACGAACTGGACGGGCGAAGGCGGGGATACGGCGGCCAGCGAGTATGTGGTGTAAGACGTAATGTTTTGTAGAGACGCACGGCAGTGCGTCTCAAAGAAAAAAATAGTGTTTTTGAAGGAGACGCACTGCCGTGCGTCTCTACATTTAATTTGCAGCCTCCATCTCATGCCTTAGCCTGTCGATGATTTTCTTCTCCAGGCGTGAAATGTAGCTCTGTGAGATGCCCAGCAGGTCGGCGACCTCCTTCTGGGTGTGCTCGCGCCTGCCGCCCATGCCGAAGCGCATGTACATGATCAGGCGCTCGCGCTCGCCAAGGGTGTTCACGCAGCGGATGAGCAGGTCCTTCTCGTCGTCCTCCTCGATGCCCGTGTTGACGGCGTCGGCGTCGGTGCCCAGGATGTCGCTGAGCAGCAGCTCGTTGCCGTCCCAGTCGATATTCAGCGGCTCGTCTATGCTGATGTCGCCGCGCGTGGGGGTGATCTTGCGCAGGTGCATGAGGATCTCGTTTTCGATGCAGCGGCTGGCGTAGGTGGCCAGCTTGATGTTCTTCTCGGGGCAGAAGGTGTTGACGGCCTTAATCAGCCCGATGGTGCCGATGGAGATCAGGTCCTCCACGCCCACGCCGCTGCTCTCGAACTTCTTGGCGATGTAGACCACCAGGCGCAGGTTGTGGGTGATGAGCAGCTCCCGCACGCGCTCGTCGCCCCGCCGCAGGCGCGCCATGGCCTCGGCCTCCTCCTCCCGGCTGAGGGGGAAGGGCAGGGTCTGCGCGCCGTTGATGTAATAGATGTCGTGCTTTTGGCGCCGGAGGAGCCTCCGCAGGAACGCCATAATTTTATGCACGCAGGGCACCCCCTTATTTTTCAAGCATTGTGGCCTGCAATAATAACGAATAGCTGCCGTCCGAGAGCGTATCGGGCGTGACGGCGACGATGGCGTTCGGCGTCGGCCGGGCGGCACGCTTTGTTCTCACGATGATTTGATCCGTGCGCAGGGCGGGCAGCAGGCCTTCGCGTCCCAGGGCGTGGAAGGGGATCTGCCGCAGGCGCACGCGCCATTCGTGCTCGGCGGGGATATCGGCGAGGCCGCATTCCTCCCGGAAGAAGGGCCACAGCTCCTCGGGCAGGAAGCTCTCCAGCGCGGCGTATTCCGCCACGGCCACGGGCGCGCCGGTAAAGCCGTCGGTGAGCTTGTTGCCGGAGTCGTAGAGCGCGGGCAGGGTGATGCTGCGGCCCGGTAGCTGTATGGTGGCGGCGCAGAGGTTCGCGCCCGGGTGCCGCCGCCGCAGGAGGGCCGCCAGGCCGCGTACGACGGCATAGCACGCGCAGGCGAAAATCACGAAGGCCAGCAAGCTGACGTCGAAGTAGACGGCGCCGTTGCGGTAGAGCATGCCGCCGGGCTTGACGGTCAGCCAGAGGGCCAGCATGACGCCCGCGAAGGCGAAATTCACCCCGAAGAACGCCGCGAAGCAGCGCAGGAAGCGCCTCCAGCGACCGAAGCCGAAGGCTGCAAAGACGATCAGCGCGGAGAGGAGCAGTTTCTCGAGGGTGAGCAGCCACCAGGGCGCGGGCGGCAGGAGGAGCAGCAGGGAGCCCGCGCCGCCCAGCAGGGAGCCCAGCAACAGCCGCCACCGCTTCACCTGCACAGCCGAAAAAAAAACGCTGCAGGCCAGGAGCAGCCAGGTGACGAAGATATTGATGACCACAAGGACGTCTATGTAGATCACGTCGGACACGGACGCGTCCCCCACACCGCTTAAGTTGAAGCAATCTTATTATAGGGCCTGTTCCGGGGGGATTTTGTCAGAATGGGATGTAAGGAAATAATTTTGGCTTGTCCCATATTTCACCCCCTCACCGCCTGCGGGCGGAGCTCCCCCAAGGGGGAGCCTGGGGAATGATCTGTCCCCCCTCGGCCCATACTAAGGCGGGAGGGGATTGTTATGTCCAAGCGCATGGGGATCGTGTTCTTCTTATTTGTGCTGTGCGTGGGGGCGCTGGGGCTGCGGTTGATGCGCATCCCCTATACTTTGCCCGCACAGATGTCCCACGGGGCCTCCCGGGTGGTGGTGGATACGAGCCGAGGGGCTATCTACGACCGGAACGGCGCGTGGCTGGTGCAGGGGCGGCGGCAGACCTACGCCGCCGTGCGGCCCACCCCGGCGGCCAGTCTGGTTCTGCGCAGCGCCCTGAGCGAGGGGCGCTTCGCCGCGGCGGAGGAGCGCCTGGCCCGGGGCAGCCTCATCGCCCTGCCCGTGGAGCCTCCCCTGCCCCCCTGCGGCGATATTTTGCTGCTGGATGTGTGGCCCCGCTATGCGGGGGATCAATTGGCGCCACACGTGATCGGCTACCTGGACGGGCAAACGGGCGCGGGGGTCAGCGGGATCGAGAGGGCCTTCGAGCCCATTCTGGGCGGCGCGGCGGGCGAGCTGGCCGTGCGCATGGCGGCGGACGCGGACGGGCGCGGCCTGCCCGGCGCGGCGCTGGAGGTGCAGGACGAAAACTACCGCTCCCGGGCGGGGGTGCGGCTGACCCTCGACGCGCGGGTGCAGCGCGTCACGCAGGAGGCCCTGGCGGCCTGCGGGGTGGAGCAGGGGGCCGCCGTGGTGCTCGACTGCCGCACG